>JAGYMF010000071.1 GCA_018400695.1 Bacteroidales bacterium
GATCTCCCTTAAGGGCCGTTAAAGACGATGACGTTGATAGGCTACAGGTGTAAAGGCAGTAATGTCAAAGCCGAGTAGTACTAATTGCCCGTGAGCTTTCTTAAAAAAGGCTAATTAAAAAATCTTTACCAACATGTCGATATTATTGATGTGATATGTAATTATCACGATCGCTTTTAGGTGACTATTGCGATGAGGATCCACCTCTTCCCATTCCGAACAGAGAAGTTAAGCTCATCAGCGCTGATGGTACTGCATTTGTGGGAGAGTAAGTCGTTGCCTATCTTTATTTAATCCTGTACCGGTCAAACGACCGGTACAGGATTTTTTTATTTTCAACAGACCGGTACTTTTTTCTTTCGTTCATTTTTTCCATGACCCATCTTGCAGCAATGAGTAACTTTATACGCTTTCAACCCGAAAGTACGTTATCTTTATACTGTCAAAGGTGAAAAAGATTATCCTACATATTTTCCTCCTCCTGGTGCTTCTCTCTGCAGAAGCGTCCGGACAGATCGTTGATACAACCAAAAAGATCAACTCCTGGAAACTTATGCATAATTATACCAGGTTTGAAGATACCGGACTCGATACGTCGCTGTACGATGTTCATGTGGTATTTAATCCCCTGCTGAGAAAAGGGACCGCATACGAATCCGTCGGTATTCTTGGTCATGCAGCACAAAACATGTACCTCTCCGACCGACCCTCAAACAACCAATTCTTTTTTGGTTCCAGCATGCATGACTACCTGGCAACGCCCGATAATACGGTTTTCTATAATACGCGTACCCCCTTTACCGAACTCCTGTACAGCAACCAGCTGGGGAATGACTGGAATGAGGAGACTGTCAGGTTCCTCCATACGCAGAATATGGATCCCTTTACCAATATCGGGATCGATCTTGAACTGCTGTCTGGAAAAGAGCTCTATATCAACGAGACAAGCAGGGTGTCTAAATTTACCCTTTTTGGTAGTCGCGCACATAACAGCTATTCAGCCTTCGGCACCTTTCATTTCAACCGGGCGAATAACAGGGAGAACGGCGGACTGAAGGAGGTGAAGCCATTTCTCGATAATACACTGGAAGAAAAGTGGTTGTACCCTGTAAACCTGGAAAGTGCTGCATCCGGATATACGAGACTGCAGCTCTTCTATACCCAGAAGTTCATGATCTCTGAGAAAACCTCTTTTACCGATACCCTTGGGGTTACTACTGATTCCGGAAAAAATGTCTCTTTTAATCACCAGCTTAATGTTGTGAGAAATACCCGCACTTACGAGGATGCATTTACCTCCTCTGTACCGGAGTTTTACGACAATTACTACTATATTCACGCCGGGGCACTGGATTCAGTTGTACATGACCGGATCACCAATACCTTTCAGATGGTCCTCGGCGATCCCTATACGGATATATTGTCGGCACGTGTTTACGGAGGACATGAATTTTCGCGTTATGGACAATTATCGCCCGACCAATTCATGGTGTTTTCACACATGGATACGGTGCGAACAGAACCACTACTGATGGATTCGGTTTTCAAGGATACCGCAGCTGCCGTTTTTAACAGCCATATTTTCAATGACCTGTTCGTGGGTTTTTATATGGCCGGACCACCCAATAACCCATGGTACTGGAACGTAGACGGGAAATACTACCTGGCAGGATACTACAGGAACAATTTTACGGCCAATGCTACGTTCTCACGACAGGTTTTTAAGACCTACAGGTTGGGGCTGAAAGGGATCATTGAGAACAGGAATGTTAGTTATTACCATAACCATTACAGCTCTGCCTTCTTCCGGTGGGAAAATGACCTCAGGGCATCACAGCTGATCAGGGGAGAGGCTTTTCTTACAAATACGGAACAGCGTTTTGAGTCTGTTGTCTCTGCCGGATTGTGGACCAATTACCTGTATTGGGATGAGAATGCACTACCCGCTCAACATGATACGCCTGTTGGCATCCTCTCCGGAAAATTCAGTAAACATTTCAAGGTTGACGGCTTTCATTCCCGCAACCAGCTGCTTGTGCAGGTCTCCACAGCTGGTGATGTATTAAGGATACCACTGGCAGCATTTAAAACTTCAAATTACTGGGAACAGGTGTTTTTTAAAGGGGCCCTGATAGCCCAGCTTGGAGCAGATATCTATATCACAACACCCTACACCGGCAATGCATACATGCCTGCAACCGGAGTTTTTTACCTTCAGAGCGACCAGACCATCGGAGGATATCCATTTGTGGATCCCTTCCTGGCGATCAGGATCAAGCGTACGCGGATCTTTTTTGCCTACAACAACGCACTGGCAGGACTGGTTAACAACAACTACTTCACTGCAGCCGGATACCCCACCAAACCGGGGACACTCAGGTTCGGCCTCGCATGGACTTTTTACGATTAATAGATGTTTTAGAACATTTCGGCACGTTATTTGTTAATACGCTGACGTTGCGAAACGAAATAGGATTCGCTATGAATATGAATAAGATAAGAGTTTATATATCAGTGGTTTTATTGCTGCTTTCACCAGCCCTGTTTGAGGCGTGCAGCAGCAACAATGAAGGCCGCTCAGATTTCCTGTCAGGCGATGAGAAGATGAAAATGTCGGACTTGGAAACCATCCGGGAAAAGGGAAAGCTGGTGGTTGGGGCTGATTTCAGTTCGACCAGCTATTTTATTTATCGGGGTCAACCCATGGGCTACCAGTACCAGATGCTCCAGGAACTGGCGAAGCACCTGGACCTGCGGTTGGATGTGCATGTGAATACAGACATTGACGAGGCTTTTAATCAGCTCAATGAAGGTGATATTGACCTGATCGCCATGAACCTCACTGTGACTGCTGACAGGAAAAGCAGGGTGGCATTTACAGTTCCTCATTCACAAACGCGTCAGGTGCTGGTGCAACGCATGCCAGAAAATTACCAGCGCATGAACAAGCGGCAGCTGGAGGATTCGCTGATCAGGAACCAGCTTGACCTGGCGGGAAAGACTGTATATGTTCAAAAGGGATCGGTCTATGCAGAACGGTTGAAGACGCTCTCCAATGAGATTGGTGCGGAAATCGGGATCGTACAGGTGCCAATGGAGGCTGAACAACTCGTGCAGATGGTCGCCCGCGGCGAGATCGCTTATACCGTTGCAGATGAAAACGTGGCTGCTGTCAATAAGACATATTACCCCATTCTTGACGTGGGGACGGCCGTCTCCTTTCCGCAGAACCTCGCATGGGCGGTTGGAAGAAACGCTGTCGAACTGAAGGAGGAAATTGACCGCTGGCTCAAAAATTTCAAACAGACCACCAAATATGCCGTGATCTATAACAAATATTTTAAAAACCAGCATGCTGTTAATATTGTATCAAGTGATTACTATGTGCTTGGGAGTGGGAAGATATCCCGCTATGATGAAACGGTAAAACGTGAAAGTGAAAGGATCGGATGGGACTGGCGGCTGGTATCTTCAATGATCTACCAGGAATCGAGGTTTAATCCACAGGCGGTTTCGTGGGCAGGAGCATTTGGACTGATGCAGCTGATGCCCTCCACCGCCGGACGTTTTGGTGTGAGCCGGAACACCTCACCGGAATCGCATATCCGGGCCGGCGTAAGCTTTATCAAATGGCTCGACAAGCGGTTCGAGAAGGAGATTCCCGATTCCCTGGAGCGCGAGAAATTTGTGCTGGCAGCCTATAATGTCGGTAAAGGACATGTGGATGATGCCAGGAGGCTGGCTGAGAAGTATGGTGATGATCCGGATATCTGGGATGACAATGTGGAAAAATGGCTGCTGAACAAGTCACAGCCGAAATACTACCGTGACCCGGTGGTGAAATATGGATATGCCCGAGGTATTGAAACATCCAATTATGTGCATCAGGTGATTGACCGCTATGAGCATTATAAGAACATTGTTGATGACCAGCTGGTGGCTAATAACCTGCCACTACCATAAATTCGCTGAGAATCATCGCTGTTGCACCCCAGATCATCTCTCCGTGAATATCAAAATAGGGCGTGGTGATCTTTTCTGTGCCCCTGTGAAACACCCCTTTTTTCCGGTTTTTCCTATCAATGACCTCCTCCAGTGCAGGACAGACCAGGTACTGCACCTCGGTCTCGTCCGGCCTGAAATCGGGCTCCCCGTCCATCCAGCCAACAAAGGGATGAACACAAAAGTTGCTAACAGGTACATGTAGGGGTGTCAACGTTCCCAGAATCTCAATTTCAGTCGCCTGGACACCGGTCTCCTCCTCCGTTTCCCTTAGCGCCGTAGCCTGAAGGTCAGCATCGGTCGGCTCACGCATTCCGCCAGGAAAGCTAATCTGTCCGCTATGTGGTCCATCATATTCATTTCGCTTCATAAATACGATCTTTGTCTCTTCTTTGTATGGATAGAACAACAATAAAACAGCAGCATCCCTGCAATCTTCTCGGAACTGTGAAGATATTCTCACATCCGGCGCCATCTTCTGTTGCGCTGCCTCTCCCGGCAGTCCGGTCTTCAGAATTTCCAACAGCCGCTCCTTTGTTATTTTTCCGTTCATTAGGTATTTACTAAAAAAAATTGGAATTTTGAATGAAACAAAGATAACGCATGAGTTTTCAAATCAAATCCGCAGCAGCCTTTTTCATCCTGTTGATTGTCTCTTCATCCGGCAATGCACAGGAGAATGATACATTGGTCGATCGAAGTGTGGTTGACAGCCTGCATGAAACAACCATGGACCATATCGTTCAGCTGGAAAAGCAGTACAATACCCTTCTACAAAACGCAAGGCTTAAAATAGAGGCGCAGCAGAAGACGCTGGATACGCTTTCTGCTGTGCTGGAGAAGAGGGAGGCGGGTATGGAAGAGATGAACGCGCACACAAGGGAGCTTGAGCGGAAACTGGAAGAGACAGCGCAAATTGCATTGACGAACAGATACGTGATCTCTGAAGAGAGGAGGAAGATCAGACAGGTTGCCTATATCGCCGGACCTGCATTGCTGGGATTGATCCTTATATCAACCACGATCTGTTTTCTTCTTCTGGCAAGACAGTCAGCACAGACAGACAGGAAAATTATCGCACTGAGAAAGTATACCCACCAGGACCTGGAGGAGACCCGGGATGCACTCTGGGGAAAATTCAGAAAACGGCTGAAAAAGCTTCGTTCAGCAGAACGGAAGGATAAAAAGAAGAAGAAAGGCAGGAAAGACCGCAGCAAAAAGAAGTAGGGGCGTTAGCACCTGGAAAATGCAGCAGGGCGTTTCGCGAATAGTGGACAGTGGGGGATAGGTTTAATCAGATGATCAGTTAAATTGTATGGATCTTTCGGGCGATACCCGTGCAATAATCATGGAAGGGATCAGTAGGAAAATCAGCGTAGAGACAAGCGTGCCGAGGTTTAGAAGGAGGATGTGCAGAAGGTTGAAATTGATCGGGACGGTGTCGAGATAATAGGATTCAGGATCCAGGGTGATCAGATTGAATTTGTACTGCAGGAAACAGAGGGCCAGCCCGATCATGTTGCCCCAAAGCAGCCCTTTTAGTGCCAGGTAGCCCGATTGGTAAATAAAGATCTTACGGATCGAACCATTTACAGCCCCCATCCCTTTCAGAATACCGATCATGTTGGTCCGCTCAAGAATCAGGATCAACAGCCCGGAGATCATATTAAACCCTGCTACTACCAGCATCAGTGTGATGATGATGATCACGTTCATGTCCTGAAGGTTCAGCCAGTCGAAGATCTGGTTGTACTTCTCCTGAATGGGCATAACCTTCAGGCGTGACCTGTCTTCTGTGAAATCCAGTGCGGCGATATCCCTGATTTTTAACGTGGCAGCCTCTGCATCCCTGATGGAGTGCAGCATCACCTCGTATCCGCTAACCTGGTCAGCTGTCCAGTTGTTCAGCCTCTGTAAATGCTTGATATCGGCATAGACATACAGCTTATCAAACTCCACCAGGCTGGTGCGGTAGATTCCCGCGATGGTAAATTTCCTTGCACGGGGCGGATCCTGGATGAAATACATATTGAAGCTGTCACCTGCCTCCAGGTCAAGCTTCATAGCAATGGCGTTGGAGATCAATACCTGGTTCGAACGTATTGAGTCAGAAATGGAGACCGGCTCCCCGGCTATCAGCCCCTCGTTGACAAAGGTCCAGTCATAATCCGGTCCAACACCTTTTAATACGGCTCCCTGGATGTTCTCCTCCGTCTTGATGATCCCCGCCTTTATGGCAAATACCTGCAGGTGTTCTACCTCCGGAACCTTCCTGATTTCGTCGATCACCGGAAGGCTTTTGCTTACCGGCGTGGTTTCATAGGAGGTGTTGGAATCCATATTTATGATCTGGATATGGCTGCCGAATCCTACGACTTTGTTGGAGATCTCATTCTTGAACCCCGTTACGATAGCCACGGCAACGATCATCACCGCCAGCCCAAGCGCGATGCCAAAGGTGGCAATGCCCACAATAGAGCTGGAAAACCTTTTACGTTCCCGCTTGTGCCCTATGATCCTTTTGGCTATAAATAGTTCGGTGTTCAAGAATGGTGTTTTAAGTGCCATGTTCCGGGTCAAAAATAGTCAACTTTTGGGAGTTTCGGACGGATCGGATCGCTTAAGTGAAAAAACCGGTATAATTCTGAAATAGCCTTTGTATATTTGGGCTGAACATATTCAGAATGATATGCGATCCATCTCTTTAATCCTGCTTTTCATCATCCTGAAATCATGCAGCGGACAAATGAATGCAATCCGGACAGGTGCAGAACAGCTTGAAAAGGTCCTCCCGCTTCTGGAGAACAGGCACATTGCTGTTGTTGCAAATCAGACTTCAGTAATCAGTGAAACCCACCTGGTTGATACGCTCACAGCTTTGTCGGACGCAGGCGGCCATGCGATCACCATCCGTAAAGTATTTGCGCCCGAACATGGTTTCAGGGGCAATGTGGATGATGGTGTTACGGTAAAGGATGAGGTAGACCCCGTTACAGGCATCCCACTGATTTCCCTCTACGGAAAACAGAAAAAACCTACTGAGGAGGATCTGGCGGATGTGGACCTGGTGGTATTCGACATCCAGGATGTGGGGGCCCGTTTCTATACATTTATTTCCACACTGCATTATGTCATGGAGGCATGTGCCGAAAACAGCGTTCCGCTGCTGGTGCTCGACCGTCCCAATCCCAATGGAGGGTATACCGACGGACCAATCCTGGAGCCGCAGTGGAGTACGTTTGTTGGCATGCACCCTATCCCTGTGGTATACGGACTCACCATCGGAGAGCTGGCGCTGATGATCAACGGCGAAGGATGGCTGCGCAACGGCGGTCGGTGCGACCTCACGGTAATCCCCTGTGAAAACTATAACCACGGCAGGCCTTACTCACTGCCGGTGAAACCATCTCCCAACCTGCCCAACGACCACGCCATAAAAATCTATCCTTCAACCTGTTTTTTCGAGGGAACGGTGATCAGTGAGGGGCGCGGAACCCTTACACCATTCGAGCTCTACGGTCATCCCGATCTGCCAGGCGATTTTTCATTTGTCCCCATGGCCATCGAGGGAATGTCCATGCATCCCAAGCTGAAGGGTGAAACCTGCTACGGGGAGGATCTCAGGGAGTTTTCGCCTGAAGGCGGATGGAACCGTATTGAGCTGCGATGGTTGCTGGATGCGTACGCAAAGTATCCCGATAAAGGGAATTTCTTCCTTCCGTTTTTTGAAAGCCTCGCAGGAACGGATGTGCTCAGGCAGCAGATCATTGCCGGGTGGACAGAAGACAGGATCAGGGCCTCGTGGCAGCCGGGACTGGAAAGGTACCGCATGGTGCGGGAGAATTACCTCCTTTACAACGACGATGAGAGGCCGGATTGCAACCCGTAAACAAGATGGCCTTTTATCAGGTGGTTTTTTGTTTTACGGTAGTGTGTTTCTGCTCTTCACGGATCCTTCCCGGGTACACCTTCAGCGCCTCTTCCAATACAAGCATGGCCTTCTCAAGATCTTCTTTCTTAAGTACATATGCGATTCGCACCTCTTGCTTACCAAGGCCAGGTGTGGAATAAAAGCCACTGGCAGGGGCCATCATTACCGTCTGGTTTTCATATTCAAAATCGCTGAGAATCCATTGCGCGAACCGATCTGTATCGTCCACCGGTAGATGTACTACTGTATAAAAGGCCCCTCCGGGTGAAGGGCATTTTACCCCCGGAATCCTGTTCAGCGCAGCTACCATATAGTCGCGGCGTGCAATGTATTCGTCATAAACCTCTTCGAAATAGGATGCTGGCGTATCGAGTGCCGCCTCTCCGGCGATCTGTCCGAACGATGGAGGACTCAGCCTCGCCTGTGCAAATTTCAGCGCGGTATCCAGCACCTCCCTGTTCTTTGTCACCAGGGCACCGATTCTTGCACCGCACATGCTGTAGCGCTTTGAGATCGAATCCATCATGACCACATGCTCTTCGAGTCCTTCAAGGTACATGGCTGAAAAATGATCCTTACCATCGTAGCAGAATTCCCTGTATACTTCATCCGAGAAAAGATACAGGTCATGTTTTTTTACAATCTCACCCAGTCTCCGCATCTCCGCTTCCGAATAGAGATATCCGGTTGGATTGTTTGGATTGCAGATGATGATGCCCCTGGTTTTAGGGGTGATCACCTTTTCGAATTCTTCAATATCCGGAAGTGCAAAGCCATTGTCGATCGATGATGTGATGGGCACGACCCTGACCCCTGCGGCGGTCGAAAAGCCATTGTAATTTGCATAAAATGGCTCCGGACAGATCACCTCTTCCCCGGGATTAACAGTCGACATCAGGGCGAATGAGATCGCTTCCGATCCACCTGTGGTAACCAGAATTTCGGTATGGTCCACATCAATATGGACCGATTGGTAATAACCGGCGAGTTTCCTCCGGTAACTTTCGTTCCCGGCCGAATGGCTGTATTCGATCACCTTCTCTTCCAGGTTCCGGATGGCATTCAGCGCTACCTCAGGGGTGCTGATATCGGGCTGTCCGATGTTGAGATGATAGACCTTTCTTCCTTTTCTTTTGGCCCCTTCTGCGAAGGGGACCAGCTTGCGGATCGGTGAGGCCGGCATGGCC
>JAGYMF010000072.1 GCA_018400695.1 Bacteroidales bacterium
CCGGATTAAAACTATCTGATTCCTGTTTGTATATCTCTTTCAGGTCGGGATTTTCTTTGTAAAACGGAATGATCCAGTTGGTCAACTCATTAAAGAAGGAAAAGTTTTTCAGCCTTGCAAATGTAGTCATATAGACATCAGCACCCTCCATCTGCAGTTTCATGAATTCATCCACCTTTCTGTAGAGGTCGTCCGACTCTTTAAAAACACTTTCCCAGTCGGGATTTTTATCCCCCAGCAAATCGTCCTCTTTCAGGTCCTCCATTTTCAGCTTATCTTCCAGCCTGGGTTTCAGTTTCGCCATCTCCGGGATGATATCCTCATGCAGTTTCTTCCCCAACGCCATGGTATCTTCCGTCCGGATAAGCTGAAGAACAATTTGTTCAAGCACCCTGTCCAGGTCGACTGCATCCTTCAGCAGTTCCAGCCTGTTCTGCAGAGAAGGGTACATGTAAAGCCTGTTGTCGTAGGTATAAAGAAGGATAACCAACGCCACAAGGGCCCTTCCCGAAACCTGGTGATCCTCCACATCGGTCAGATCGATGATCCTGTGAATCTTCTGCTCATCAAAGCGCCTCAGGGCTGAAAGCAGGATGGCGCTTACCTGGAGCGATTGTTCGTACCAGGTAAAATCCCTGCAGGTGATCAGGGTTTTCGCCAGGCTGTTTTCTGCCTCCCCGTATTCATCAGTCAGCCACAGGTGTTTGAAAATTTCCATAATCAGCTCCCGCCTTTTAAGGTCGGTTGTAGAGGGTGACGTTTTATCCTCGTTGATGATCTCATCGAGCTCTGTCCGGAATACCAGGTCGTCCAGGCTTTCAACAACGCCCCTGCCAGTGAGTTTCTGTTTTTTCTCCATCTCCTCCTGCAGGGTAAAAGTGAGCCATCCGGAATATTTCTTCAGCAGGGTTGAACGCACTTTATCGGCCAGTTCTGTAATGGATTGCCGGAGCTTCAGGTAGACCTTTTCACGCTCCGGGTCATGCACCCCCTCCAGGGTATACTTCAGCATCTGGTCATAGGTTGATTCAAGGTGTTCCTGCTGAATAAAATAATCGCTGTAACCCGCATCAGAAATCATCTGCTTCAAGGTGTCCAGCGCATCCTTGATCTTTCGCGAATGGATCAGTGAAGAGAGGCGGTCGAAGTTTGAATGTATCTTTTTGATGTTGATCATACCTGCAATTTATGAAATTGCCCCAAATATCACGCCATAGACAAGGATAAGACAATGTGTCAGGATATTGACCATTCAAAAACAGCAGGCAACCGGGGGAAAATGCAGCTAAAAAGTAATATTTCCGTTCCTGACTGATCATTTTCCGTACTTCATTGTTATACATACCAAACAAACCGGCCGTATCCATTAGAAACCTGCCTTTTCCTGACAGAAGAGGGGAAAGTACATGGCGGTATAAGCATAATTAATAAATTGGAAATGAAGCATTTAATTTGTCCCATATCGGAAGAAAAGATAAATGAAAGCGTTGTAAGAATTACCGCTTTCTGGGTTGTTATCCTAACAGGATTGTTTATCGCATTCCCGCATCCGGCCATTCCGCTCTACCTGGCCATAGACTTTTACATCAGGGCTTTTACCAAACTTCGTTTTAGTCCGCTGAGCAGAATCTCCTACACCATGTCCGGCTTTTTCAGACTTCCCGAACGACCTATTGATAAGGCTCCCAAAGTATTTGCTGCCCGGGTCGGACTGCTGTTTTCCCTGCTGATACTCCTGTTTACATTGGTCGGGGTTCCGGCAGCTGCCATCAGCACTGCCGGGGTTCTTGTACTGTTCGCCTTCCTGGAATGCGGAATAAATTTTTGCGCCGGATGTTGGGTTTATACCTATATTGTGCTGCCCATTTACCGGAACAAATAGACTGATCACTGAACAGCACTCCAAAAATATCGGTTATACTGCCATTCTACAATGCTGAAAAAACCCTTGAAAGGGCCATCAGAAGCATTTTAGCACAGGAGGTGGAGGATTTCGAGCTGATCCTGATCGACAACGGGTCAACGGACAACAGCCGTACCATTGCTGAAACTTTCTGTACCAAAGATGCCCGTTTACAGCTCACCACAGAAGCACAGCGTGGCGTGGTACACGCTTCAAACACCGGAGCAGCGCTTGCCAGGGGAGCATATATTGCCCGGATGGATGCTGACGATGAGGCGCTTCCTGGAAAATTAAAGTTGCAATCGAAGTACCTCAACGATCATCCTGAATGTGATGCAGTTGCCGGTCAGGCAGAGCATGTACCCCACTCCGGTCAGGCAGCCGGTTTCTCCCGTTTTGTAGCGTGGAGCAACGGGATACACAGCTATGAAGAGATCTTCCACAACAGGTTCATTGAACTTCCGGTTGTCAATCCCACGCTCATGTGGCGACGGCAGACAGCAGCAACACACGGACTCTATCGCTCCGGTGATTTTCCGGAAGACTATGAGATGGTCCTGCGCTGGCTCGATGAGGGGGTAAACATTGTGAAAATTCCCGAAATGGTGCTGAAGTGGTATGATTCAGACACGCGGCTTACCCGAACCGACGACACCTACAGTGATAAAGCGTTCTACAGGATCAAGAGCCAATACCTGGCGAAGTGGCTTCAGCAGCACAACCCCTTCCATCCCGAGGTGGCGGTGTGGGGTGCCAGCCGGATCTCCCGCAGGCGGGTAAAGCTGCTTGAACAGCACGGGATCAATGTCGCCTGTTTCATCGACACCAAGAAAAGCCGGCAGATCGGGCAGGAGGTCATATTTTACGAGGATCTGCCAGAGGCCGGAAGCCTGTTTGTTCTTTCGTATATCAGGCAGATGGACAACCGGGACCGGATCCGGAAATTTTTAACCAAAAAAGGGTACCAGGAGGGGGAAAATTTCCTGATGGTCTCCTGAAACAAAGGAAATCACTATTTTTGCAGGAATTTCAACCGGTATTACCATGAAAAAAATCGATCGCAGAATCCTTATCATCATATCCTTTGTCTTCATTGTAGGTCTGGCCTACGGGATCATGAAGTTCCTGATCGCACAGAAAGAGGAGCCGCCAGCCAGCAAGACCTATGAAGCCAGACGGTTTGTAAGGGCCGAAACCATCCATTACGACACGGTTATGTCGCCAGTTTCGGAACCGGGAAGAATGCTCTCCGTATCCATTGTTAATCTCTCCGCAGAGGCTCCGGGGAAGATTGAACAGGGGGATATCATGTTGAAACAGGGGGTGGTGTTTCGGGAAGGCGATGTGATCTTTTCGATTTACAGTGATGAAGCAACCCTGGCACTGAAAGCCCGGAAAAGCCAGTTCCTCCATACCCTGGCATTGCTGTTACCCGACATCGCCATAGATTATCCCGAATATGAAAAACCGTTCCAGGCATTTTTTTCAGCCATTGATCTCTCCTCACCACTGCCCCGTTTTCCGGAGACCGGTGATGAGCAGCTGAAAATTTTTCTCGCCAGCAGAAATGTGCTGAGTGAATATTACAGTATCCGCAAAGACGAACTTCAACTGAGCAGGCACATCGTCAGGGCACCGTTTGACGGAACACTTACCGAGGTGTTTATGGAAGTTGGCGCCTATACCAATACCGGCGGAACAGTTGCAAGGGCCATTCGCACCGATGAACTGGAGCTGGAGGTGCCACTGAGCATGGCCGATGCCGCCTGGGTCAGAAAGGGAGATGCTGTCCATATCCATTCCGACAGCCGCTTACACAACTGGGAGGGCACCGTGATAAGAAAAAGCCGGATGGTGGATGAAAATACGCAATCCCGCAAAGTATATGTAAGCATACAGAACCATGCGGCACAACCGGTGCTTGCAGGGGAATTCCTTACTGCATCGTTTCCCGGAAGGCCCATTGAGGGGGTGATGGAGATTCCCAGGAATGCCGTATTCAATACCAACGAAGTATTCCTTGTCAAGGATCAAAGACTGGTTAAAAGCACCGTTAACATTGTGAAGGTCAATACGAGCACACTGCTGTTCAACGGTCCCGCGACAGGTGATACGCTTGTCGTTCAGCCACTGATCAATGTTTTTGAAGGCACCATGGTAACGACCAGCCTGGACAACAAAAAGGAGAAGGCTCATGCTAAAACTGCAGGGAAGTAATGAGAAAGATCATTGAAAGAATCGTCGAGTATCCCATCTATGCGAACCTGCTGATCGCTGTTGTGGTACTGGCCGGAGGGCTCAGTCTGCTCTCCATGAAAAAATCCTTCTTCCCGGAGATGGAAAGCCGTTATATATCGGTCTCCGTGTATTATCCGGGCGCATCGCCGGTAGAGATGGAGGAGGGTGTCACCTCGCGTATAGAAGAGGCTATCAGGGGAATCGTGGGGATCAAGGAGATCAACTCCACCAGTGTAGAGAACCGGACCAGTGTATCCATCGAAACCACCGGTGCGTATCCCATCAACGAGGTGCTCCTGGAGATCAAGAATGCGGTGGACGGCATCTCTTCGCTTCCCTCGGCAGCTGAACGTCCCATTGTTGCCAAATCCCGGTCACGTGCTCCTGCGGTGCGGCTGAGCCTGGTACCGGCAGATGGCAATGAATTTGACTTGCTGACGCTCAAGAGCCATGCCCAAAAGATCGAAGAGGATTTTTACAATTCCGGCGTGATGAGCCAGATCTCACTCTCGGGATATCCCCCGCTGGAGATCTCTGTAGAGATTAAAGAAGCGGAGCTGCTGCGGCACAACCTCCGTTTTGACCAGATCGTTATGGCCATCCGGAACAACAACCGCGATGTGGCCGGTGGGGAGATCAAATCGGAAGATGAAGAGCTGCTGATCAGACTGCGGTCGAGAAGCACCGATCCCAATAAGATCGGGGCCATTGTATTGCGTGGAGAGCCGGATGGCAGTTATCTCAGGATCCGCGATGTTGCTGAGGTCAAGACCAAATTTGCAGATTCTCCCAACCGGCGGTGGACCAATGGCAAGCCATCGGTATCCATCTCGGTTGACAAGCTGCCTGAGGAGGACCTCGATGAGATCACCGAATTCATACGCGATTATGTGGAGCAATACAACGCGCACAACCAGGGTGTTGAGCTGATTATCGCCAGGGCCTTCCTGGACATTATCCAGAGCAGGCTCGACCTGCTCACCCGCAACGGTATGATTGGTCTTCTGCTGGTGATCATTGCCCTGTCGCTCTTTCTGAGTATCCGGCTTTCGCTCTGGGTTTCTGTGGGCATTCCCTTCAGCTTCCTCGCCATGTTCATCGCCGCCAATTTTATGGGCATCACGATCAACCTGCAGTCCCTGTTCGGCATGATCCTGGTGATCGGTATCCTGGTGGATGACGGGATTGTGATCGCCGAAAACATCTACGTCCACTTTGAGAAAGGAAAATCGCCCATGAAGGCAGCCGTGGATGGCGTTATGGAAGTCGCACCGGCGGTGATGACCTCCATCGCCACTACCGTCATCGCCTTCAGCCCACTGCTCTTCCTTGCAGGCACACGCATGGAGATGATGTACGAGGTGGCCATCGTGGTGATCGCATCGCTGTTGTTCTCCCTGTTCGAGGCTTTCCTCGTTCTGCCGGCCCACCTTGGAAACCACAATGTTCTGAGCAGAAAACGGCTGGAGAAGAAAAAAACCGGACTGCAAAAACACCTTGAAGGCTTCCTCATCTGGCTCAGGGATGATGTCTATCACTTCATGCTGGAATGGCTCATCAAATGGCGGATCATCGCGATCGGCATCGGTACGGCGTTGTTTCTTATTACCGCAGGATTGTTTTTTGGCGGACATATCAAAAACACCTATTTCCCCATGGTCGATTTTGACTCCTTCGAGATCAACATCGCCTTTACCCCCGGCGACGGAGAGAAGCAGACGCTGGAATTCCTGAAACGCTTCGAGGAAGCGGTATGGGAGGTGAACAAAGAGATGACGCGCGAGATGGGACTCGAGAAGGACCTTATCGAGCGCACGAGCACCCAGCTGGGAAGCGCCTTCAGGGGACAGGAGTCGGGGGCACATGCCGGCAATATGGATGTCTACCCGGTTGACCTGGAGGGGCTGGATGTTGCGGGAAGTGGTATTGCAAACCGCGTACGGCAGAAAATCGGTCCTGTACCGGAAGCCAGTAAATTTACCGTAGGGGGAAGAAACCGCTGGGGATCGCCGGTATCCATAGGCCTGATGTCGCTGAACCTGAAGGAGCTGGATGAAGCGAAGGAGTACATGATTTCCCGGCTGACAAAAATGCCCCAGCTGAAGGATGTCACAGAAAACATCGCCCTGGGAAAGCAGGAGGTCCGCCTTAAGCTCAAGCCCAAGGCCTATTTCCTTGGCCTGGATGAAAGCGAGATCGCCAGGCAGGTGCGACAAGGATTTTACGGCGACCAGGCGCAGCGGCTGCAGGAGGGACGTGATGAGTTGCGCATATGGGTCAGGTATCCCAAATCGGGCAGGCTCACGCTGGGACAGATGGAGCGGATGAAGGTCAAAACCTCTTCAGGAGTCTATCCGCTTACGGAACTGGCCGACTATGATATTCAGCGGGGTCCGGTAGCCATCAAACGGTTCCAGGGGTCGCGGGAGATCAGGGTAGAGGCAGAGACAGTGGATCCGCTTGCACCGGTGCCGGAGATCCTGGAACAGATCGAAGCAGAGATCATGCCGGATCTGCTGGCACAGTTCAGTGGTATTCGGTACATGTACCAGGGTCAACAGAAATCGAGCAAGGAGGCGCTTGACAAGGCGCTGAACTATTTTGCCTTTTCATTCATCATCATCGTCATGCTGCTTATCTTCCATTTCAGGAGCGGACAGAAAGCAGCGATCATTGTGCTGATGATCCCCATTGCCATGCTGGGGGTGGTCTGGGGACATGGTCTGCACGACAAACCGCTATCGATGATGAGTTTGTGGGGCATGGTGGCCCTCACCGGGGTTATTGTCAACAATGCGATCATTTTCATGGCAAAATTCGACAGCTTACTGGTTGAGGGACTGACTGTTCCCGAGGCGATCATGGAGGCCGGCAAGGTCAGGTTACGGCCCATTATCCTTACCAGCATCACCACCACCATCGGACTGTTTCCAATTATCTTTGAAAAGAGTGTTCAGGCGCAATTCCTCATTCCCATGGCCATCAGCCTGGCCTACGGTGTCGCCATTGGCACGATTTTCATTCTGATCTTCTTTCCGGTACTGATCATGCTGCTGAGCGATTTCAGGGTATATACAAAATACCTGTGGACAGGCGTGCGCCCTGAAAGGGAGGATGTGGAGACGGCCATTGTCCTTCACAGGAAGAAACTGGAATATGAAAAAAACGGAGCGAACGACAAAACCAACGAATGATGAGATCTCCCTGGAAAACCATGACCATACTGCTGATCGCCCTTAGTGCGGCAGCATATCCACAATCAGCCGAACTATCGCTTTCAGCCGCTATAGAGAAAGCCCTTGAAAGCAATTACGGAATCATGGTCTCGCGGAGCGAAGCGGAGATCGCCACGATCAACAACCACTGGGGTACAGCAGGAAGGTATCCGACAGTCGGATTTGATGCCACCGCCCTCACCGCATTCAATGAATCGGGCAACACCTTTTCTGCCAGTGTCGGGCTGAACTGGGTCCTCTTTGACGGCTTTCGGGTAAAGATCACCAAAAGCATCCTGGAGACCACCGAAGCACTTGCATCCGGACGGCTGGGAGTAGAGGTGGAGCGTACCATCGAAGATGTTGTGCTCGGGTATTACGGCGTGCTGCTCGAGGAGGAGCGGTTGAAGGTGCTGAAGACGGTGATGGACCTTTCGTCTGACCGGTACGCTTATGAAACGAAGCGGCGGTCATTGGGAAGCACCGTGACATATGAAGTGCTCCAGGCGGAAAACGTCTTCCTGAGCGATAAGGCAGCCTATCTTGACCAGGAGGTGCGGGTACGCAATGCCAGGCGCAATTTCAATTTCCTGCTGGCCGAAGCGCCTGTTGCAGCATGGAATTTCACAACACCGTTCACGGCCGATACGGCGCGTTACACGCTGGCTGACCTCCGGGAAAAGATGACCAGCAACAACCAGGCACTGAAAAATCAGTATACCAACCTGTTGCTGAAAGAGGAAGATGCGCGGTTGAGGGGATCCGATTTTTATCCATCCGTCTCCGCCGGCCTGGGCACCACCATCGCCGGTTCGGTGGCACCATACGGGAACATCCGGCTTTCATACGATATCTACAATGGCGGCAAAAGAAAGCGGGCCTTGCAGATTGCCAGGATCAGTGAAGAGATTGCCCGTGTAGAGACCGAACAGATGGCGCATGCGCTGACCAATGAATTGTTTAACCTGTATGATTACCATGAAGTGCGGATTGAATTGCTGCATGTGGCGGACAAGAGCCTGGCGGCGGCAGAACTCAACCTGCAGATGTCGGAAGAAAGGTACCGTGCAGGGGCGATTAACTCATTTAACTACAGGGATGTACAACTGATCTATCTTGAGGCTTCGTTGCGCAGGCTGCAGGCCATCTACAACCTGATCGATTCAAGGACGAAGCTGACCAGGATCATCGGGGGCTACCTGCAGGTCAGCGAAAACTAACATATCATTGCCAGGCAGGAGGTTGATGGCATATCCCATAAGGAACAATATTTTGCAATATTTCAGTTCAGGCGGATTGGGGGGAATAGGGTATTTTTATTAACTTGGAAATCAAATAACCCCGTCATGAGAAGCTATAATTCAAAGAAAGAAATTTCTTCTATGTTTTTATGTCTGCGATCAAAATTCAATGCTT
>JAGYMF010000073.1 GCA_018400695.1 Bacteroidales bacterium
CCCAGTAATCGGCACACGCATCGAGGTACCAGGTGTAGGCATAGACCGTCTCAAACGGGGATGAAGAGACCACCCTGTTCCAGCGTGCATCGTCTATCTGTCGCCTGTGAAGATACCTGATCATGCGGATGGAGATGATTTTTTTAAATAAGTTTCAAAGATAGCGTTAGAAGCCGAACCGTACAATAGTAATTCCTGCTCCTCCCCGTTCGATATGTTCATCGCCATACCACGCCACCACGTTGCTGGTATGAAGAAATTCACGAATAAGCTGCCGCAGGATGCCGTCCCCTTTCCCGTGGAGGATGCGCACCTCAGCCGCGCCCACCATCACCGCTTCATCGATCAGCTCGGTCACCTTCCGAATGGCTTCATCGGCCCGCTTTCCGCGGACATCGATCTCGGTCCTGAACGCTGCCCGCCGCTTACTGACGTTCCAGTCGCCCAGGTTCACGCCCGACCTGACAGCGGGTTTTTGCTGACCGGCAGGTGGGGCGCCCGCCTTTAAGAGCTTGTCAAGCGTCACGGTCGATTTAAGGTTTCCGAAGGCCACCAAAGCCTTCTTGCCACGGATCTCCATCACCTCCCCGGCACTCTCCTGTCCTTCGATCTTCACCTGGTCACCTGCACGTATGGTGTTGTCGGCAGGCTGACCCCGCTTCTCCGACAGCTTTTTTGCCGTCTTCTTCCTGATATCGGGCCGCTGGCGTCCCAGTTCTGTTTCGCGCTGCTTCATCTCCCGGTACTCCCTGGTAAGCTGATCTTCCTGCTGCTCCTCCTCCATGCGCACCTCTTCGCGAAACTGATCCAGCTGCCTCCGCGCCTCTCTGGTAGCCTCCTTTTCCGCATTGGCCTCCTTGATCCCGCGGATCGTATTTTCAATTTTCCTGTTGGCCTCCGAAAGCAGCTGCTCCGCCTTTTCTTTCGCCTCTGCGATCAGCGCTTTCCGCTTCTTCTCACTCATCCCCAGCTCCTCCTCATACTTCAGCATCAGTTCTTCCAGCTTCTTCTCCGACTGCCGGATCTTCTGCCGCTTGCGCTCCCAGTATTTTTTATCACGCAGGATATCCCGCAGGTGCTTGTCAAAATCGATATGGTCCTGTCCCACCTTTTCAGAAGCTTTCTGCAACACCTCCTCGGGCAACCCGATTTTCCGGGCGATCTCAAAAGCAAACGAGCTTCCCGGCTTGCCCGTCTGCAGTTCATACAACGGCTGCATCCGGTGGTTGTCGAACAGCATGGCGCCGTTGATGATCCCGTCGGCCGACGCAGCGTAATGTTTAAGGTTGGTATAATGGGTGGTGAGTACGCCAAAGGTTCCCGATCCGTTCAGCTCCTCGAGGATCGATTCAGCAATCGCACCCCCGAGCATCGGCTCCGTACCGGTACCAAATTCATCGATCAGCACCAGGGTATCTGAAGCAGCATTTTTCAGAAAATGCTTCATATTTACCAGGTGTGAGCTGTATGTGGAGAGGTCGTTATCGATCGACTGTTCATCGCCGATATCGATAAATATCCCGGAAAAAATTCCGAAACGCGATCCCTCACCTGCCGGCACCAGCATGCCGCACTGCAGCATATACTGAAGCAATCCGACGGTCTGCAGGCATACCGATTTTCCGCCTGCGTTGGGTCCTGAAATAAGCAGTATACGCCCCTCTTCGCCCAGCTCCATGGAGAGCGGGACGACACTGCGCCCCGCCTGCTGCAGTGCCAAAAAGAGCAGCGGATGAACAGCGTTCAGCCATTGAATACCCGGTCCGCCGGTGAGCTTTGGACGGATGGCATTGATGCGGATGGCAAAGAGCGCCCGCGCCCTGATGGAGTCGATCACTGCCAGAAAATGGTGCAGTCCTTCGAGTTCTGGCAGGTAGGGACGGATATCATCGGTGAACGCGGTGAGGATCCGGATGATCTCCCTGCGCTCTGCATACTCCAGTTCGCGGATCTCGTTGGTAAGCTCCACCACTTCGGCCGGTTCGATAAAGACCGTCTTGCCGCTGGTGGACTCATCGTGGATAAGTCCGCCGAGCCGGCGCTTGTGTGAAGCAGATACAGGAATTACCGGACGGCCATTGCGGATTGTGGCGCCGAGGTCCTCTTCGGCCCACCCTTCGCTCTGTGCCCGCTTAAGGATCTTGTTCATCTGGCGGGTAACAGCCGAATGTTTGGCAGTGATGTTGTTTCGTATGCGGGCCAAATCTGTTGAGGCGTTGTCGCGAATCATACCGTGCCGGTTCAATATCTTCCCGATCCGGTCGCTCACAAACGGATAGAGCTTTACAGTCCCGCTCAGGCGGCGCAGGTTCGGATAGGTGTCCTCCTCCCTTCCCTCGAAAAATTTAACGATCATTCGTACCGACTCCAGGCTGCGGGCCAGTCCGGCCAACTCATCGACCTCCATGAAGGTCCCTTCAACAGCAGCCTTCTTCAGCGCCTTCCTGCTATCGTGAAACTGATGTACCGGAAAATCCTCTTCGCTCAGCTGGATCTGGCGCAGTTCATTCACCAGGTCGAGCTGCCCAGCGATCTCCCCGGCGGTAAACATCATGCCCGCCTGCATGATCAGCTCACGGCCCGGCTCGAAAAGGCAATACGCCTTTACCAGTTCACGAATCCTTGAAAATCCTGTCTTCTCCTCAAAATTGGCCGGGTAGATCAATGTCTTTGAATTTATCCCAAAATTAATAAAAGGCGTGATGATGGCAAGTGAATCCATCACAGTAATATTTTCATCTCGTCACAGCAAGAGGATCACGCAGGAGATTGATTGTTCTGCGCGCTTTTTTATATATTTAGCGCTTTAAACAGTGTCTGTCCAGTATAGACACCTTAATAAGCTTTTATATGGCTGAACGAAAGATTAACATGGGAATGGTGGGCGGCGGGCCCGGTTCATTTATCGGACGTATCCACTTTAACGGGGCGGTGCTCGATGGCAGGATCGACCTTGTCTGCGGCGCCTTCAGCTCAGATCCTGAACGATCGAAAGCAGCCGGCAAAAGTTATTTCCTGCCGGATGACCGGATCTACGGGTCCTGGGAAGAGATGCTGCTGAAGGAGAAGGCGCTGCCGGAGGGAAAAAGAATGGACTTCCTCTGTATCGCAACCCCTAACCATGCACATTTTGGTCCGGCACGGATGGCGCTTGAGAACGGGTTTCACGTGGTGAGCGACAAACCGCTGACATTCGATACGGCAGAGGCGGAAATACTGGCTGACCTGGTGGAAAAGACCGGGCTGATCTTCGCGGTGACCCATGCGTATACCGGCTATCCAATGGTGAAGGAGGCCCGGGAGATGATCCGCACTGGTGAACTGGGCAAGATCCGGAAGGTCGTTTCTGAATACCCGCAAGGCTGGCTCTCAGATCCCCTTGAGAAGGGTGACAATGTGCAGGCCGGATGGAGGACCGATCCCCACCGCTCCGGGAAGTCAGGCTGCATGGGCGACATCGGCACCCACGCCCTGAACCTCGCGGAATATGTGACCGGACTGAAAGTGACCCAGCTCTGCGCAGATCTGTCCACCATGGTGGAGGGGCGTCTGCTCGACGATGACGGGAATGTGCTGGTAAGATATAGCAATGGCGCCCGGGGCATCATCTATGCCAGCCAGGTATCTGCCGGAGAGGAGAACGGCCTCCGCATAAGGGTGTATGGCGAAAAGGGTGGTATTGAATGGGTTCAGGCAGAGCCCAACAGGCTGGAGGTGAAATGGAAAGACCGCCCCTTGGAAGTAAGGAAACCGGGCAACCCCTACCTGAGCGAACTGGCACTGTACAACTGCCGCATGCCCGCAGGACACCCGGAGGGACTGATCGAGGCGTTTGGCAATATCTACCGGAACGTGGCGACATGCATACAGTGCAGGATCGATGGCACCACCCCCCCGGCCGAGGCGCTCGATTTTCCGAAGGTGACAGACGGACTTCGCGGGATGCAGTTTATTGACAGGCTGATAGAATCCAGTGAGTCGGACAGCAAATGGATGAATTTCTGACCAGATAATCTATCTTTAACAGATCATATTAAAGACAAAGCCATCAGATTCCCTTCGATCATATGGATGATTCCCCTGCTGTTCACTGTAGCACTGGCCAGCGGAACGCGCTCCTGCAGCAGAACAGGTTCAGCCACAAGCAATGTGCAAAAACGCGCTGTGCTGGAGGAGTTGTTTGCGGATGAAAACTATTTCAGGCTGCGCGACCTCTGTCTTTCTCGAGTAAGACATTCACTTTTTAAATAACGAAACAGAACGGAACCATGGGTAAACTAATTATTAACAGTCACGCAGATTTTGAAAAGCATATTGGTGAGGTGCTGGGATATTCCGAATGGCAGGAGATCACGCAGGAGCAGATTAATCAGTTTGCCGATGCCACCCTGGACCACCAGTGGATCCACACCGATCCTGAACGGGCAAAAAATGAGAGCCCGTTTGGGACCACCATTGCCCATGGTTACCTTAGTGTATCGATCCTGGCCTATCACTGGGAACAGATCGTAGAGGTAAACAACATCAAGATGCTGGTCAACTACGGCATGGAAAAACTCAGGTTTATTCAGCCTGTGCGTGTGAACAGCCAGGTACGGATCATGGCGAAGTTAAAATCCATCAAGGACCTACGCGGCATGTCCAAAGCCGAGATCGATGTCACCCTGGAGATCAAAGACAGTAAAAAGCCGGCCTTCGAAGCGACCGTGATCTTTGTGTATCACTTCAAGTGACCTTGTATTGCCTTTCCTCTCTCAAATAAATCCTGGGGAGAAGCTTTTACCACCTTGCCCGGGAGCTGTTTCCTGAATTCCTGGTACGGTTGCCCGTACCTGCTGCACGACCATTGTTTCCGGAGTGGGAATGGCTGTTTGCTGAACTGCTGGCGCGGTCGTTTGCACCCGCTGCGCGGCCATTGCTTCCGGAGCGGGCCTGGCCGTTTCCTGAATGGGTTTGGTTGTTTCCTGAACGGTTTTGGCCGTTTCGGGATCCCCGGTTATCCTGACTGGCGCTTCGGTGGTTGTTGGGTGATTGCCGGTTCCTGTTTGTGTATTCCCTGGCGGCTGACGGTGCAGTATTTGCATCATCCATAAAGGGATGGGGCGCTACTACGGTGATCTGCTGACCGATCAGTTTCTGGATATCTTTCAGATAGGGCTGTTCCTCAACGTCGCAAAATGAGAGGGCAATTCCACTGGCCTCTGCCCTGCCGGTCCTGCCGATCCTGTGCACATAGGTTTCAGGAATGTTGGGAAGGTCGTAGTTGACCACCAGCGACAGTCCGTCCACATCGATGCCCCTGGCCGCGATATCGGTCGCAACCAGGACCTTCGAACGGCCCGATTTAAAGTTTCCGAGTGCACGCTGCCTGGCATTTTGTGATTTGTTTCCGTGGATGGCCTCTGAACTGATGGATGACTTGCTCAGCATCTTCACGATCTTATCGGCACCGTGCTTGGTCCGCGAAAAGACGAGCGTAGAATCAAAATCGTTGCTCTCAAGGAGATGGACCAATAGCTTCGCTTTGCCTGTTTTGCTGACAAAATAGATGGACTGCTCCACCTTCTCGGCAGTGGTCTGCTCCGGCGTTACACTGACCCTTTCCGGGTTTCCAAGGATCTGCCTTGACAGTTTCACGATATCCGGTGGCATCGTGGCAGAGAAGAACAGTGATTGCCGCTTCTGTGGCAGGCTTGCAATGATCTTCCTGATATCGTGAATAAAGCCCATATCCAGCATCCTGTCAGCTTCGTCGAGAACCGAATATTCAATATTCTTCAATGAGACATACCCCTGGTTCATCAGGTCGAGCAATCTGCCCGGCGTAGCGACGAGGATATCCACCCCCTGCCGCAACGCAGCTGTCTGCGCTGCCTGCTTCACGCCACCAAAAATAACGGTATTCCTGATGCCGGTAAATTTTCCGTACGTCGTAAAACTGTCAGCGATCTGAATCGCCAGTTCCCGTGTTGGGGTAACGACAAGGGCGCGGATTTTCCGGCTTCCCCTCTCCTGCGGCCTGTCGTTATACAGGTGCTGCAAAATAGGAATCGCAAAGGCTGCTGTCTTCCCTGTCCCTGTCTGGGCACAGCCCAGCAGGTCTTTTCCTCCAAGAAGGATCGGTATCGATTGTTCCTGGATGGGTGTTGGTTCTGTGTATCCTTCGGCACTAAGGGCCTTCAGGATGGGGTCAATAACCCCTAATTCTTTAAATGTCATGTAATTGTTTGTATAAATTGGCAAATATGGCTGTGCAGATCAAATCTGCTTCATCCTGTTGCCTGATGATTGTTAATGTTAAAATGTGGATGAATGCATTGAAGGGCTGTATGGCTGAACGCACGTGTGGGGAGGTGCGGTACATTACCGGCGGCCGGAGCTTCCTTTACCGTAATTTCGTTTTTTCTTGTGATAGTAGGCCTCTTTTCTTTGGGGACTGCGGCCGGTGGACCATTCCGGTCCGGGTCCGATTTCTTCTGGTGGCTGTTGCTTTGGCAATTCGGTATCAATCAACGTTTCGATCCTCCTGAATCGCTGCATATCCCTCGGGCTGACCAGTGTGATGGCTTCGCCGATCGCATCGACCCGTGCTGTACGTCCCACGCGGTGCACATAGTCTTCAGCATCCTGCGGGACATCAAAGTTCACCACGAGGTTGATCGCTTTCACATCGATCCCGCGACTCATCAGGTCCGTAGCCACCAGGATACGGGTCCGCTTCGACCTGAATCCGCGCAGTACCTCTTCCCGTTCACTCTGGTCCAGATTGGAGGAGATCCCCTTGGAGGGCAGTCCGCCTTTGTTCAGCGACCGCACGATCTCCGAGACCTTGCTTTTCGTACCGGTAAAAATAAGGATGCTGTCATATTCCTCCCTCGCCTTCAGGAGATGAATCAGCAACTGGTATTTTTGCGCATCATGCGCCATGAAAACCTGTTGGTTCACACCAGAGGCAGGCTTCGCTACCGAGAGGGATATCTCTGCCGGTTTCTGGAGGATCTGCTTGGCAAACCGCCGGATATTCTCCGGCATGGTTGCGCTGAACATCAACGTCTGACGTTTGTTCGGCAGAAAAGTAATGATCTTCCGTATGTCATCAATGAACCCCATGTCCAACATCCTGTCGGCTTCATCGAGAATCAGGTGCTCCACCCTGCTGAAATCCACATATCCCAGCTGCAGGTGTGACAGCAGCTTTCCGGGTGTGGCAATGACAATGTCCGTTCCCTGCTTGAGCGCCACCTTCTGGGCGGTAAAATCACGGCCTTCACCACCCCCGTAAACGGCGATGGATCCGATATTGAGAAAGTAGGAAAATCCCTGGATCTGCTGTTCAATCTGAACAGCCAGTTCACGGGTGGGTACAATAACAAGGGTATTGGTTCCCTGGTGCTTTTTACTTACAAGTTTTTGCAGTATGGGCAGCACGAATGCTGCTGTCTTTCCTGTACCGGTCTGGGCACAGGCAATGAGATCGCGGTTTTCAAGGATCAGCGGAATCGCCTGCTCCTGTATGGGTGTCGCCTCCTCAAATCCCATATATGAGATTGCATCGAGGAGATCATCATCCATATTTAAATCATAAAAGTTCAATGGTGTCTGTAATATTTAATGCTTATTCTAAATCTGTCATTTTCCCGAGTGCGCTGATCATGTATTCCGGTACCCTGACCGGTCTGTTGGTCTCCTTGCTAAGGAAGACCAGTGTTACTTCCGCCGTATGCACAACCTCGTTGTCCTGGTTATAGATGGTATGGTAAAAAACCATCCGTGCTTCGGGCATCTTCTTCAGTGCAGTCTCTATGGTGATCAGCTCGTCATAGTAGAGTGGACGCTTATAATTTGCATTTACCGTAACAACCGGCATCACGACACCAGTATCTTCAAGTTCCTTGTAAGCGTATCCAAGGTCCCTGATCATCTCCGATCTGCCAATCTCATAAAACCTGGCATAGTTCCCGTAATATACCACTCCCATCTGATCGGTATCAGCATAGCGGATGCGGTACGTGGTTTGGGTTATGAACATAGATGTTTTCAGTATTCGAAATGCAAAAGTAGTCATTTAATTGCTTAGAACGTAATCTATTTTACAGATCATCACAGGGACCAGTGGGTATTAAGAATAAACAAGACGCAATTAAGACTGGCAATGCAGAATTTCCGGACCTGCTCTTCTACTCTTCGTTCAGCATGAGAAGGAAGGCGTACTCCATCGCTGTTTCGCGGTAGCGCTCGTACCTGCCACTGGCACCGCCATGTCCTGTGTCCATGTTACAGTACATCAGCAGGTGGTTGTTGTCCGTCTTCAGATCGCGCAGTTTGGCCACCCACTTGGCCGGCTCCCAGTATTGCACCTGGCTGTCGTGCAGGCCTGTGGTAACCAATATGTGGGGATAATCCTTCGCCTCCACCTGGTCGTATGG
>JAGYMF010000074.1 GCA_018400695.1 Bacteroidales bacterium
CCCGCACAGCCGGTCTGCCGGTGATCATCCATGCGGTGAAGTCGTACCAGCAGCTGATCAGTTTCGTTCGCGAAGGTGATCCGGGCGTTCAGCTGATTATACACGGTTACAGGGGAGGGCTGCAGCTGGCGGGTGACCTGCTGAGGGCCGGGTTCATGCTCTCTTTCGGAGTCCCGTTGCTGCAGTCGGAAAAGGTGATGAAGGCGTTTGTGTCGCTGCCGCTGGAGCGGGTTTTCCTGGAGACGGACGAGGCGGAAACACCGATTGAGGAGGTTTATGAGAAGGGGGCCGCACTGAAAAAGATGCCTGTTGAGGAGCTGAAGCAGCAGATGACAGAAAATACCAACCAAATTTTTACACGGAGGCAGCATGGCAGGTGAAGTTGAGCGTTCTGGAGCGCATCAGTTCCCGGAGTGGATGGCGCGTACGGTGCAGCTGCTGGGCGAGGAACATTGCAGCCGGCTTTTACAGGCCCATGTGCTGGTGGCAGGCCTGGGTGGCGTGGGGGCGATGGCTGCTGAAAGCCTGGTGAGGGCTGGTATCGGGAGGATTACCGTGATCGATCACGATGTGGTCAGTGCCACCAATATCAACCGGCAGATTGCCGCGCTGCACTCCACCATCGGGCAGTCCAAGGCCGCGCTCATGAAGGAGCGGCTGCTGGATATCCATCCCGGACTGCAGGTGGAAGCGCTGGAGCTGTTTATCAACGAGGAGAACATGGAGCAGATCATGGCGCCTGATTATGACTTTGTGGTGGATGCCATCGATACCCTTACGCCGAAGATCCTCTTTATTGAACGGGCCTGCAGGCGTGGCCTTCCCCTGGTGAGCTCGATGGGATCGGGTGGGAAGACCGATCCGTCGCAGATCATGATCACAGAATTTGAGAAGACCTATAACTGCAGGCTGGCATATCTTTTGCGGAAGAAGTTGCGGAAGCGGGAGGTGCATGGAGGTTTTAAGGTGGTCTTCTCGACCGAGCAGGTGGACAGGGGACGGCTGACCGGTGCAGGGGATGAGCGGAACAAGAAATCCATTCCGGGGACGATCTCCTATATCCCGGCGATCTTCGGATCAATGCTGGCATCGGTCGTTGTGGATGGAATTATTCAACCTGAAAGGGCTGCTGGTGAAGGAATTTAGTTCAGGAAGCAACTATTGCTTCACATCATACGTTTATATGTATACTGTTAAACCAAACTAAAAATTCAAAATCATGAAAAAAATTCTTTTTGTTTCCATAGCCGTTCTCTTTATGGCTGGCACATCCCAGGCACAGATATTTTCGTATGGCCTCAAGGCCGGTGTAAATTTTTCACAGCTGGGAATGGATGACCTTACCGGTATTACCGGCACCGATCAGGCGTATGATCTCATTACCGGAGAGTCGGCCCAGGGCTACCAGGCCGGACTGATGACACGCATTAAGATCGCCATGGTTTTTGTGCAACCGGAGGTCTATTTTAATACCACCGGCGGTACTGTGGAGCAGGTTGTTGCGGGAGAGGTGACCAATGTGATGGATGTGAATTTCAGCAGGTTTGATATACCACTGCTGGTGGGCGTTAAGTTCGGACCCGCCAGGATCAATGTCGGTCCGGTAGGTTCTGCGGTAATCAATTCGGTCAATGAGCTTGACGCTGTGCCGGAGTTAAAGGGTGTATCAGATGGCCTGGATGCACTGTCGAGCGAGTTTACCTGGGGATTTCAGGCAGGCATCGGAATCGATATCCTGAAAAAGCTGGCACTGGATGCACGCTACGAAGGATCGCTCTCAAAGTATGGTGAATCCTTTGCTGTGGCAGGTACAGATTATAATTTCGATGCAAGGCCTTCACAGTGGATCCTCACCGTGGGCTGGTGGTTCTAATCACTCTTTGAAGATCATGAAAGCCACCTCTTTTCGGAGGTGGTATGGTCCAGCACTTTGATATTCAAGAGCCTTGCAATCTTCACCCCTTCGGTCAGCATCTCCATGCGGTTGCCGCGGGTAAGGGAGACATACCGCTCTTCGCCATCAACAACGAGGTTCATCTTATAAGAGCGTGCCGATTTGCCCGGCTCAGGCATCGGAAGCGGAATGGGAGTGGTGCGGCGGTCGCTGAGCCGGATTCTGACAACGGTGACATACAACGGTGTCGGGAAGGGGCGCCAGCTACCGATGTATATCCATAAGAACCGGTCGTACTGACGGATCAGTCCTCTTTCTGCATCGATGCTGAAGCCGGTATAGGAGATGGAGAATGCCAGTCCAATGGAGCCGAAAATGGCCGCTTCAGTGTACATCTTTGAAAACAGGAAGACGATCCCCAGGATAAGGAAAAACCAGGGAAGCAGCCTGAGGTTGAACTTTTCGTACGTGTACATGATGCAATATAATGGATTCCGGCTGGATATTCCATTATTTTTGACGCTTTCCGTTTTTCAGCTATTTTTATGGGGTGGCTGGTAAACCAATTTGCCGGTCGTTTGTTTTCAAGATATTGATAAACGAAATGTTAGTTGTATGCACATGTTCAGACTAATGCCACTGTTCCTGTCAGTGCTGTTGTTCACGATGGTCCCGTCGTGTGAAGTGGAGCAGGAGGAGATCCGCTGTATTCCGGAAAAGGTCAACCGCAAGATCTCGGCAGGCACGATGGTTACGGAGATCATTATGGACCATAAATACATGGACGACCGGCTGGACCGGATCAACCTGAGCAATTACCAGACCCATTCATTTCGCTACAGTGACGATGGCCGGCTGGCGACAATCTCCAGGAAGGATGTGAAGTTTTTTAGGAAGGTGGAATCAAGGCTTACATACGACGGTGAGCTGGTTGTCCGGGCGGACGAGTATGTGATGCGGCTGGACCAGTTCACACAGGAGGATATTGATACCACGCTGCAGGGATACAGGACATATACCTATGAAGGGGGACGCCCCGTGGAAGAGCGGGTGTATCTGCTGAACGCGGATTCGAAGGAGATGGCGCTTGAGGAGGTGCGGGAGTATACGTATGACGAGGCGGGCAACGTGTTACAGTTTGTCAGCCTGGACGATATCAACGGAGACACCCTTGAAGCGAGCAGCTTCACCTATGACAACCAGCACCATCCGTTTGACGGTCTTGATCTGCTGTTTGAGGGTGAGTCACATGTGAACAACATTCTGAAGCGCACAGATCTTGTGAACGGGGACGAATATGTGCACCAGATCGTTTACTCCGCGACCGGTTATCCACAGCAGGTTACCATCAGGAAGAACGGTCTTTCTAACGAAGAGATTACTATTTTCAGCTATACCTGTCAGTAGGGACTTTACTACAGATTACGATCCCTTTGTTGCACCAGTAATACAGCATTACTGTACGCGCATTTCGTCAGCACAGTAGTGCACGTGCACTGCCCCAGCACATTTCTGCTCCCGCAATACCACTGCACATCATTGCTCTCTCCCAGCACATTGTTCCACCAGGATTGTCTTCGGAGTGTTGCCGCAGCCACTACATCTCCGGCATGCTCCGGAAACAGGGATGCAGGCTATTGTTTTTTGTTCCAGGTATCCCTGAGCGGAACGGTCCTGTTAAAGACCAGCTGATCCTCCCGGCTGTCGGGGTCCACATTAAAATAACCGATACGCTGGAACTGGAAATGGTCCAGCGGTTTGGCGGCCGCCAGTCCGGGCTCCACGTATCCCGTGATGACCTTGAGTGAGTCGGGATTGAGGAATTCCATAAAGTCTTTGTCCTTATGACCATCCGGTTCCGGGTCATTAAACAGCCTGTCATAGAGCCTCACTTCGGCTTTGAGCGCGTGTTGTGCGCTGACCCAGTGAAGCGTACCCTTCACCTTGCGGCCCTGAGCCTCCGCACCGCTTTTTGTTGCCTCGTCGTAGGTGCAGTAGAGCTCGGTAACATTTCCGTCAGCATCCTTTTTATAGTCGTTGCACTTGATCACGTAGGCCGATTTGAGCCGCACCTCCCTGTCAGGACCGAGCCGGAAGAACTTTTTCGGCGGATCTTCCATGAAGTCGCCCCGTTCAATAAATATCTCCCGCGAGAAGGGGATCGTCCGGCTGCCCATTGATGCATCCTCCGGGTTGTTGATGGTTTCCAGCTCCTCGGTCTTCCCTTCGGGGTAGTTCGTGATGATCACCTTCAGCGGATCCAGCACCGCCATCACGCGGGGAGCTTTTTTGTTAAGGTCTTCGCGGATGGCAAATTCCAGCAGGGAGAAATCGTTCAGCGCCTCCACCTTCGTATAGCCAATGCTGTTGATGAAGTTCTTGATGGAGGCCGGCGTGTATCCCCTGCGGCGCAATCCTCCCAGGGTTGGCATCCTGGGGTCGTCCCAGCCCTTCACCACCCCCTCCTTTACCATCTGCAGGAGCTTCCGCTTGCTCATCACGGTATAGGTGATGTTCAGGCGGTTGAACTCAATCTGTCGTGGCCGGTATTTATCGGTCATGAGCTGGTCGATGAACCAGTCGTACAGTGGACGGTGCACCTCGAATTCGAGGGTGCATAGCGAATGGGTAATGCCTTCAAAGTAGTCGCACTGTCCATGGGCAAAATCGTACATGGGATAGACATTCCAGTCACTGCCGGTGCGGTGGTGGGGATGTTTGATGATCCGGTAGATCACCGGGTCGCGCATGTGCATGTTTGGCGATGCCATATCGACCTTCGCCCTGAGAACGTGTGTTCCCTCATTGAACTCCCCTTTGTTCATCCGTTCGAACAGGTCCAGGCTCTCTGCAGACGGCCGGTTCCTGAAGGGGCTCTCCTTTCCGGGAATATTTGGTGTCCCTTTCTGTTCTGCGATCTGCCCGGACGACTGCTCGTCGACATATGCCAGTTCACGGTTGATCAGATCCCTGGCAAAATCGTATAATTTTCCAAAATAGTCTGAAGCATAATACTCCCTCCCTTCCCAGTCATACCCCAGCCAGTGGATATCCTCCCTGATGGAGTCGATATATTCAACCTCCTCTTTTACCGGGTTGGTATCGTCGAAGCGGAGGTTGCACATCCCGCCATATTTTTCTGCCGTACCGAAGTCGATGTGGATCGCCTTGGCATGACCGATGTGCAGGTAGCCGTTGGGCTCCGGCGGAAAACGGGTATGGATGCGGCCCTCATTTTTGCCTTCACGCAGGTCCTCCTCCACAAATGCATGGATGAAATTCAGTGATTTCCGCTCGCTGTTCTCGTTGGTTTGTTCATTGGGCTTTCCCGACATATGGCTGATAGATTAGGGTACAAAAATAGCAATATTTGTTGAGGAAGTATGTTTCAAATATTTCCTGTATTTTTATGCTTTCTGTAATCAAGATTGTACCATGGGACTGATCAAGATCGAAGGAATGGAGTTTTATGCCTTTCACGGGCATTACAAGGAGGAGCAGATCGTAGGCAACCGTTTTTTGGTTGACCTGGAGATGGAGACCGATATGTCGGTGCCTGCTGAAAGCGATTCCCTGGAGGATGCGGTGAATTACCAGGTAGCGTACCGGGTGGTGAAGGAGGAGATGAAGCGCATCAAATCCAACCTCCTGGAGCATATCGGAAAACGGATCCTCGATGCGGTCTACCGGGAACTCGGCGGCATCAGTTCTGTCACGGTCACGATCCGCAAGATGAATCCCCCGATGGGCGGACCGATCAAAAATGTGACTGTAAAGATGACCCGGAAGGTCTGATACCATTTCCGCGGCTGATCGTTAAACACCAGTGCACTGCCCGCAGACGCATGGCACTGCAAAAATCCTGATGTATATGGCAACAAAAACATGTCCGAAATGTGCCGCGCAGTTTACCTGCGATGGCGACAACGACTGCTGGTGCGAGCAGGTGCAGATTCACAAAAAAGAGATGGTGGAGATCATGGAGCGGTACACCGACTGTCTGTGTCCGAAGTGCCTGGGGGCCTATGAGCGGGACTAGTACCGATAGAAAGGGGCACGTAAGATCTCCAATGCGGTCTATATATTTAATCGCACACCCGCAAAGAAATTCCGTGGCATGCCGGGGTAATAGTACCGGGGTGCTGCACCCCCGAAAGAGGGGGCATTGATCAGGATCATCGATGCGTAGCTGGTGTTGAAGAGGTTGTTGACCCCCATATTAATTTGTATGCTGAAGGGGAGGTTGTCCGGGCGGAGTGTCCACGCGGCCCGGGCATGGGTGATTATATGTCCGTCGTAAGACAAGCTGTTGGCGTCATCGAGGAACTGTCTGCCGCTGTAAAGAGATTCAACGGTCAGCCCAACCATTTCCCTGAAAGTGGTTCGTAACCGGGCATGGATCACCTGCGCCGGGATTCCCGGGAGCACATTCCCCGATCGGTCTGTCCCGTCATCGATGAACGATGTGAAACGGTTGCTGTTGAGGCTGACACTGGTGGTGAGCAGGTATTCCCACGGACTGCTGCCCGGCACCGGCGTCAGATCAAAGCGGCTAAACAGTTCTACACCTGTAAGCCGGGCACTCCCGGCATTGATACCCGTGAACACCTCTTCGGCGGTTCTTTCCGTGACCAGCATGTTTTGCAGAAATATGGAATAGACTGCCAGGTCGTAGAACCACCGGTCGGAAGGCGTCCATCCGCGGATCCCGATATCGGTGTTCCAGCCTGTTTCGGGCAGCAGGTCAGGGTTGACCAGTCCTTCAGGCAGCAGGGTCTCCTCCAGCGATGGTGCCGAGAAACCATGTCCGGCCGATGCATGCAAAAAATGATCTCCGGTGAGATGATAGTTGATTCCGAGGCGGGGTGAAAGGACCGGTCGGTAGCTGTACTGGCCCGACTGGTCGGTACCGTCGATATGGAATTTTGTCTGTAAACGGTATTCGAGCAGATTGAAATTCAATCCCGCTTCCACATTCAGCTTTTCAACCGGCGACCAGGCTGCATGTCCGAACAGGTTGCCGTACCGGCGCACTTCGGTGTTTTGCAGTTGAAGCGCACCCGGTGTACCGGAGAAAGTCTCCACGATCTCCCATTCGTAGAATTCTGAAAACAGTTCAAAGCCTGCCTGGATATTCAGTTCCCCGGCATGGTATTGCAGAGATTCCCGGATCCCTGCGAAAAAAGATTGGTCATCGAGGATATTGAAAGGCCTGGATTCGTAAGGATCCTGCCAGGCTGTGAAGAGTGTAACGTGATTTTCCCACTTGTCGTTCACGACATATTTCCATCCTGCCCCGGCAGTGATCCTGGTATATTCCTCGAAACCTTCAATGGCCAGCCAGTTGGAAGCCGCTTTCCATGGAGCCGAAGAAAAATCTTCCGCATTCAGGGAGCTGGGTATCTGTGCGAAAAGGTCGGTAACAAGCAGGTTGAAGGTCAGCTGGTTACCCGGAGTGCCGGTTTTTCCGTGCAGGAACATGTTGCTGCGTTCGTACCGGTTATTCTCGCGGAAGCCATCGGAAGCCGACCGGGCCAGGCCCAGGGTGAGTGAGGTGGTATTTTTCTTCCAGCCGGCATGGATCCCGTACTTCTGTTTGTGGTAGCTGCCGGTTCCTCCCGTGATCGTGGCGGTGAATCCGTTTTCTGCAGGGAGCATGGCCTTCAGCCTGACCACCCCTCCGAGCCCCGAACCATACATGGCAGATGCAGGTCCTTTGAGGATCTCCACCCGGGAGATGCCGAGCATATCGATATCCTCGATGGTCGATACCCCGTCGCCGTTGGTCAGCGGGATCTCTTCGAAATAGGCGCGGATGCGGTTGGAGTTGTAGGGGGTGCGTGATCCGATGCCGCGGATGGTGAGGCGGTTGGTGGTATAGGTGCCGTTGGCCATGAAAACGCCCGGGGCGGTATTGATTTCATCGGCGATGTTGAAGGTGAGGGTTGCATCCCCGGGCAGCGGCTGAAGGATCGACAGGCTGCCGGTGGCTTTGCTCAGCCGCTGTTCGAACGGGGTGACCGAGATGGTGACATCCTGCAGGTTGATCGTGTCGGGTTGTGCCTGCAGCTGAAGGACGGCAGTTAACAGGAGACAGAAGAGGACCAGGTGTTTCATAGGCTCAGTTGATGATCAGTTCGCTGAGGGGCCTTTTCGGGACATGGTGCACCTGGTTTTCGTCGCGCCAGTATTTGATATCGCCGTTTTTCATCTCTTCGATCACCACCTGTTCGGCAGGTTTTCCGAGGGCGATTACCTGGATGATCTGCAGGTGTTCCGGGAGGTGCAGCGTTTTGGTCAGCGCCTCCTTTTTCACCGAAGCGATGATGCATCCGCCGAGCCCTTTTTCTGCAGCGGTAAGGAGGATGCTCTGTGCAGCGATGCCATCGTCGCAGTAGTAGCTGTTGCCCAGGGTAGTGTCGTGCATCTGGACGATATAGGCTGAAGGGCGTTCCCCCGGTACCGGACCTGACCAGTCGGTGATGAAGCCTGCCCAGGCGAGGGTGGGAAAGATGGTGTCGTTGA
>JAGYMF010000075.1 GCA_018400695.1 Bacteroidales bacterium
TGCTGGGGGAAGATGCGAAACCTGCGGTGGAGCCGGCGTTCAGACGATCGAAATGAATTTTCTTCCGGATGTTTATGTGCAGTGCAAAAGTTGCCATGGGAAACGCTACAACCGGGAGACCCTTGAGGTGCAGTATAAGGGCAGGAACATTAATGATGTGCTGAGGATGACGATTAACCAGGCGTTGGAGTTTTTTGAAGGGATCCCAAATATCAAGCGAAAACTCAAAACAATGCAGGAGGTGGGGCTGGGTTATATTCGTCTTGGACAGCCCTCCACAACCCTTTCGGGCGGTGAGTCACAGCGTGTAAAACTCTCCTCTGAACTGGCGAAGAAGGATACCGGGAAAACCCTCTACATCCTTGATGAGCCGACTACCGGGTTGCATTTTGAAGATGTCCGTGTGTTGCTGGATGTTGTGGCCAGGCTTGTAGATAAGGGCAATACCGTGATCATGATCGAGCATAATATGGATGTGATCAAGGTGGCTGATCATATCATTGACCTGGGTCCTGAAGGAGGTGGCGGAGGAGGAGAGATTCTTGCCACGGGCCGGCCGGAAGAGGTCGCAATGGTAAGGAACAGTTATACAGGTCACTGCCTGAAAGCTGAACTTGCAGGCTCTTCCAAAGAAGGGCAGCCAAAATAATTTCACTGTACCACACCATCTGCTATCAGCCATTTTTATTATATTGGTCGGCTCAAACTATCATGCATTTTTTGTAAGGACGAACGAATATAAAACTACAACTACGATGGCTTCAAGTGAAGATAAGATAAAAAAGGCATTTAGCGAGAAGAACTGGAATGAGATAAAAACCTCCGACAGCTGGCAGATTTTCAAGATCATGGCTGAGTTCGTGGAGGGATTTGAAAAGCTGGGGTCGATTGGCCCTTGCGTCTCCATATTCGGATCAGCAAGAACCAAGCCGGAGAATGATTATTATAAACTGGCGGTGGATATTGCCTATAAACTGACCCAGAGTGGATATGGTGTGATTACCGGGGGTGGACCCGGAATCATGGAGGCGGCCAATAAAGGGGCGCGGATGGGGAATGGAAAGAGCGTTGGCCTGAACATTCATCTGCCTTTTGAGCAAGGTTCGAACGAATTTATTGACCATGACAAGCTGATCACCTTCAAACATTTTTTTGTACGAAAGGTCATGTTTCAGAAATATGCCCAGGGATTTATCGTCCTGCCGGGTGGTTTCGGGACTTTCGATGAGTTTTTTGAGTCAGCTACATTAATACAGACAGGAAAGATTGGCCGTTTCCCTATTGTGCTGGTAGGCCGGAAATACTGGGAGGGGCTGGTGAAATGGATCGAAGAGAAGGTGATGGTGGAGTATAAAAACATCAGCGAAAAGGATAAAGATCTTCTAACCCTTGTGGATACAGCTGAAGAGGCTGTTGATGTGATCAATGTTTTCTACAGCAAATACCTTTTGAGTCCGAATTTTTAGGTGTTGAAAGCTTTGCCTGACTGTTAGTAAGTTCGGGAAAAGCCGGCATGATTAATTTGTAAATTGCACCTAAAATTCAGAATAACTATGAAATTTAAGGTGTTCTTATGGGTGCTTTTTGCAGTCTCCCCACTTTTTAGTCAGCATAATGGTTTTAGTTTTAGTCAGGATTCGCCGGAGGATGCAATGGCCGAAAATGAAATCGGGTGGGAGCTTTTTGCAGCTTCATCACTTCGTAGTTTGCCAAATGGTTTTAGTTTCACACTTGATGCACCGGAGAGTGTTGTTGCCGGCAATGATTTTGAGGTAACGATAACCTTCAGGAAAGGGGAGTTAAATGACTATTCGCGGTTTTCGCAGGACCTGCCTGCAGGTTTTACTGCACGCAATATTGTCACTCCCAATGGGGACTTCACTTTTACTGAGCAGCGTGTAAGGATTATCTGGCTTAAACTTCCGGAAGAGCCGGAGATCATCGTCAGGTATGCCATTGATGTGCATGAAAGGCTGTCGGGAAAGCTTGAACTTTCCGGAACCTTTGCTTATGTCAAGGATGGCGACCGTGCCTATCTCAATTTATCCGATCCCGTAACTGTGGATATCCTTCCAAATCCAGATATTGATGCTTCACTGGTAGTGGATATCAGTGAATTTCACACGATTAAAACATCACCGAATATTGTGGAGCAGGAGGAGTCAGCCCAGGATGCAGATGGGGCTCTGACTGTTGTCAGGCAAAAACCAGGGGTGGAGGAAAATGGTACTGTGAATGTACATTTGTTGGTCAGGAAACCGGAGGGTGCAGCCTTTCTCAAGTTGGAGGAGATGATACCTGACGGATACCAGTTTGAGGCTATCGATGAAGCCGGTGCTGTGGTGACTGAGGCCGCTTCGCTGGCACGGTTTGTCTGGATGAAGCCGCCGCAGAAGGATGTATTTATGGTGAAATACCGGTTAGTGCCAATACCGGGAAGGGAACAGGATCCCATGGTGGCTGAGGGCACACTCACTTTTTCTGAAGATGGCATGACCAGGATTAAAAGCGTTGTTGAAACGGAGGCAGATATTGCTGCCATGAGCGGTGACCAGCAGGCAGCATTCATGAAGACCGGGGTGATTCCCGGTGTGAAAGCAGAGCGAAAGCTTACAGATGTGGAAAAGAAGGACCCACGCCCGGTAGATCCTGTAATGTCAAGGGAAACCGGACGCGTGAAGCCTGCTGTACGCACCGGTACAGGAGAGGGGCCTGTTCAAAGAGGTCCCGTTCCCGGGCATGAGAAATATACCAGGAGTACAAAATCTACCATCATCGATATCGAACCCCTTGTGCGTGAGCAGGGTGTTGTTTTCAGGGTCCAGGTGGCAGCTGTAAGATACCCCTATTTTCCGCGTGTCTATTTTGCATATTATGATCTGCTCAGGGAGGTGCAGGTTGAATTGCTGGATGGCTGGAACAAATATACCGTTGGATCTTTTTCAAGCTATGAGGAGGCTGCTAAGCATAAAAATCGTATTATTGCAGAAACACCCGAACATTCATCGTTTATTGTGGCGTACAGGGATGGTAGGCGGGTGCCTGTGGCTGATGTATTGTAGCGCTGAACAAATTGGATCATATGTTTTTTTCCAGGAATCTGCATCTCCTGTTTATGCTGGTATTATTTCTGGCAGGACCTGTATTGGATGGTTTTGGTCAGGAGGTGGATTACGATGAGATGTTACAGCGTGTGGATACCATTGAGAATCCAGTTTACAAGCCTGTACTGTCTGTCGGTTATGGTGTGCTGAATTTTTATGGTGATGTGTGCAGCAGTAGCAGAATTCCGGTGATCGGAAATCCGGCGGTCCGGATGAACGTGACCACGTTTATTGATAACAATCAGCATTTTGCAGCAAATTTTTATTTTCTGACCGGATCCCTTACCGGGGAGCAGCGGTCGACCACCGACCTGTCGAAAAACCTGAATTTCAGTTCTCAGATCTTCAGTATTGGAGCCACGGCACGATATGAATTCGGACATCTGTTTTCTGATGAACTGAAGTTCCGGCCCTATGTATCGATTGGCCTGGAGCAGCTTAGTTTCAGTTCCAAAGGTGACCTTTTTGATGGGAATGGTCAACGCTATTATTACTGGCCCGATGGAAGCATACGCAATCTTTCCGATACAGAACCTGGTGCGGCGAGGCCCCTGGTACGTGATTATGTATATGAGACTGATCTGCGTTCCTATGAACGAAATGTACGCGCCAGGGAGACAGGCAATGATGACCTGGGAAAGTATCAACTGCGAACACTGGGGATTCCACTGGAGGTGGGATTTGCACTAAAAGTGTCACAGAGGGTGTTTGTGAGCGTGGGTACTGAATACCATTACACCTTCACCGATTACATCGATAATGTGGCTGCCAACGGGACTTATGTATCCGGAGACGGTGCGAATGATGGATTCCTTTTCACCCATGCCACCCTGCATTTTGACATGTTTTCGGACCCGAAGACAAAGACAGTGGATTTGTTGTATGCCGACCTGGAGGCTGATCCGATGTTTTTCGATGATGAGGACGGAGATTTTGTGCTGGACATTGCAGATCAGTGTCCGGGAACACCCTATGGCGTTGTTGTGGATACCCTGGGGTGTCCGCTGGATGGTGACAATGACGGTGTGCCTGATTACCTTGACAAGGAGCCCGGAAGTGAACCTGGTGCCTGGGTGGACGAAGAGGGTGTTACCATCAGTGAAGAGGATCTTGCTGGCATGTTGCAGAGGGATCAGGCCCTCAAGAGGGAGGACCTTGACGCTTATCTTGCCGTCATAGAAGCAAGGTATCAGGAACTTCGTGTTACAGAGATCCCTGAAAAATTTGTTCAGATCGATACAGATGATGACGGATATATCTCCTTCGAAGAGTTGTTAAAGGTGATTGATGATTATTTCGATTTCAGCGTGGAGCTGACCTTGGATGAGCTAAGGCAGGTCAATGATTTTTTCTTTTCCCAGTAGCCGGCTTATTTGATTTTTTGCATCCGTTCCATCTGCCGCTGTGTATCTTTACGCTTGATCACTTCCCGTTTGTCGTATTGTTTTCTCCCCTTGGCCAGCGCGATCTCAATCTTGGCATAGCCCGTTTCGGCAATATAGATGCGCAGTGCCACAATGGTGAGGCCTGATTCCTTTACTTTCCGCTGAAGTTTGTTGAGCTCTTTCCGGTTGAGCAGCAGCTTGCGCTCTCTGCCTGGATCGTGGCTGTTGTAGCTGGCCCATGCATACTCTGCAATTTGCAGTCCTCTGATATACAATTCTTTGTTGACGAACACACAGTAGGAGTCGGACAGGCTGACCTTGCCCAGCCTGATGGATTTAATTTCGGTACCCACCAGTTGCAGTCCGGCATTGAACTTTTCAATCAGTTCATAATCGTGGTATGCCTTTCTGTTTTTTATATTGATCCTGTTGCCCATGCGTATTAATATGCCACAAAAGTACTGAACTGTTCGATAATTTCAGCATAAAGCAGCGTGTAAAGCTCTGAGCAGAGAATGAAACTGGTGACCATAATCAGCACTGAGAGCAAAGTGAACTGTATTCTTTTCCCTCTTGGAATGCCGGTAAGGGAACCACAGCCGGTATGAAAAAGCAGCGCTGAATAGAATCCCAGTACGATCAGGAAGATCAGTGATGGCAGTAGTTTAATGATTGCGAGGACCAGGAAGAATGGTAATTGTGCATAGGCGGACAGGGCATAATAGACTGAAGGCCTGTCTTCCGGGCTGATATTCCTTCCCAGCAGGCTGATCGCTTTTCCCGATAGGTAGGTATGGGTAAGAATCATGAAAAAGACGATCACTGCGTTAATAATCACATAGAGGAAGGAGTTGATGGGAAGTGTGATATTTGAGAATGCTGATCCCAGCAATGCGAACAGCGCAACCAGGAGCGACATCGGCAGGGTGAAGTTTTTGGTAACGGCCGACTGTTCGGGTTGCTCTTCGGCAATAACGCTGAATTCCGATGTGGGATTGATCAGCAGGTTCTGACTGCGTAGGAAAATGTTTTTCAGTTTCATGTACAATAAACTCTATATAAATATACAAATCTTTACGCTGGCTGTCACCAAATTTGGGTAAATGTATCGGAATAGTGTCCTTATGAAGTTTCTTTTTGTTGACGATCCGGTTTATCTGGCCTGCTTCATTTTTTTTGTAGGTTAAATTCAAAATATTTTTTAAATTTCAGTAGCAAATATATTACAATCAAATTCCAAGGCAATGAAAACGATTAAAGTTCTTTTATCTTTGATGGTGTTGTCTCTTCTGCTTGCAGGCTGCACAAAGGAGGCAAACACGGGAACACTTCAGTTTAAAACGTTGAATCCTCTTACAGAGACACAGAAAAGTGTGGATGTTCTGAAAGCACTGTCGGAAAATCCGCCGTTGGTCGGGGATACCACAGCAACCTATCTTAAAAGCCTGAAGCTCTGCATAGGAGATGTGTGGGTATCACAGGAGGAGGTGGTAGCAGGAGAGCCGGATGACCTGTTATGGGTCAGGCTAACAGATGAGACCAATTATGAGTTAAAGCTATTTGAAGATCATCAGTTTTCTGAGGTTGACATTCCTGCCGGAACCTACCAGAGTATAAAAATCACCTTCAGGAACATTTTTTACCGGTATGTAGAGTTGATCGCTGATCCAACTGTTAGTTACGAACTGCTTGAAACCATGGGCAGCTGGTCCGATCCTTGCGACGAGAATGACGAATCGTTTGTTCCGGCCAATTACTTTTCTACTGCCGGTAACCATTCTTTAAATGACGATGGTGTTTTTGAGTTGGTATCAGAGGGTGAGAAGATCGGCGGATTCACCATTGAGGAGGGCAAGCTTGCCACTGTTAGCTGGCGCCTGGGTGCCGGAGTGACCGAGCCCTGTATAAATTACCTGATTGATGAGAATGAAAACAGGGAATGGGATTGCGGCATTGATTACACGGAAGATGAATGTCCGGCCGAGATGGAATATATGTGGGATTTCCTTGTGGAATATGACACTGGTCTAAAGACAGATTAGGCAGTGGCTTTTTATCCAGCGCAATGGCCATTATTTTTGGCTGCTGCATCCTATTGTCCTTTTTTTATGATCTGTGATTAGGCGTATGCAGGCAAAACCTGATATGATTACCATCCTGGGGCATACTGCCGGCGGGAAAACAGCACTGGCTGCGCATGTGGCACACCAGCTTGGTGGAGAGGTGGTCAGTGCAGACTCGAGACAGGTGTACCGGGGGATGACCATTGGGACAGGTAAGGACTATGAAGATTACATAGTGGAAGGACAGAAGGTCCCTTATCACCTGGTTGACATTCTGGATGCCGGAGAGGCATATAACGTTCATGCATTTCAGAAGGATTTTTTTTCTGTGTATGGGAAACTGAAGGCGCGTGGTGTTTTACCCGTATTGTGCGGGGGGACCGGCATGTATATAGAGTCGGTGCTGAGGCAGTACGACATGATACATGTGCCTGTCGATGAATCGCGGAGGAGGGAGCTGGATGCGTTGGACCTGGAAGAGCTGGCAGCTATACTGGGAAGGTACAGGCAGATGCACAATACCACCGATACTTTATCGAAGAAGCGTGCAATTCGTGCCATTGAAATTGCAGAATATGAACAGAGAGGGCAGCGCCGACAATTGACCTTCCCTGCAATCCGGTCGCTCAATATCGGCATTCGTTATGAACGGGATATCAGGCGGAGCCGGATCACTGAGCGACTGAAGCAGCGGCTGAACGAGGGAATGGTCGGCGAAGCGGAGGCATTGCTGAAGGCTGGAGTGGATCATGATACGCTTGAATATTATGGCCTGGAGTATAAATATTTGTCGCAGTACCTTCGGGGAGTGCTTTCCCACGATGAGATGTTCAGCGGACTAAACAGTGCCATACACCGTTTTGCCAAGCGACAGATGACCTATTTTCGCGGAATGGAGCGGAGGGGTGTAAAGATCCACTGGATAGACGGGTCGCTTCCGTTTATGGAAAAGGTCGAAAAAATAGGTGTTTTGTACGACAGCACTACTTGAACTGCCAGGGGATATCAATGATGTAGTAGATCAGTCCGCCCGCAATCACCAGGTTGATAAGGCAGAACATGTAATTGTAAGCCACTCTCCATGAGCGGATGCTTCTTCTGATCATGATCCCGATGTTGGGGATGAAGAAGGCAAAGATGCAGAAAATGGTAAATACGTTCAGTATGTTTTCTTCATTGGCCTCTTCTGTTGGCTCAGATGTAATAGAGAAGAACAGGACCAGGTAGGCCAGCAGCATGAATGTGGCCAGGTATATGAGATAACTGGTTTTGAGAAAGATGGTTGAGACAGGTCTTTTTCGATGCAGCCTGAAGGGTTTCAGGATGATAATGGCGATCACGTATACCAGGAGGAATGATGCAATGAAGATAAAGTGCAATAAGAAATTCATAACCTGATTTGATGTTTCAAAAGGCAAGGTATGAAATAGATTGCAATTTCAGAAAGTAGTTTTCAACGGGTTGTAGAAAAAGCCGCCGGGATACTTTATGCCGGCGGCAGTTAACAGTTACAGAATGATCCATTCCGGGCGTATCAGGCCTCAGCCTTTTTCATTGCCAGTTTGATCTTCTCCTCCAGCTCTTCAGAGAGTTCTGGATTGTCTCGCAGCAGAAGCTTTACTGCATCACGTCCCTGGCCGAGCCTGGTTTCTCCGTAGCTGAACCAGGACCCGCTTTTCTTCAGGATATCAAGTTCTACACCGAGATCCACAAGTTCCCCGTTTTTGGATATCCCCAGTCCGTACATGATATCGAACTCTGCCTTTCTGAAGGGAGGAGCAAGCTTGTTTTTTACCACCTTCACCCGGGACCTGTTTCCCTGGATATCTTCACCATCTTTTAGTTGTCCGATCCGGCGA
>JAGYMF010000076.1 GCA_018400695.1 Bacteroidales bacterium
ATGTTCGCTCTATCTTCCTTTCGGGATTTCAACCATCAGGAAAAAAAAGTAACCGCAAACTGAAAAAAATGCCGCAGGGAATTCCTGCGGCATTTTATTTTTATTACACATTCTCTCCAGGATATAAGAGAATTTCTCTCTTTATCGGACAACGATCTTGCTAAAATAGGAACCTTGATCTGTCTGCAATTTAAGCAGATAAATTCCTTGCTCATTGATACCGATCTCCAGGGCGGATTTATATCCAAAGACATCCATCCTCATCACCTCCTTGCCTGTCATATCTGTGATCAATAATATACCGCTCAAACCGGCAGGCAAATCAACCGTTACCAATCCGGTGGATGGATTCGGGTAAACAGAAAGTTCTTCCGAACCGAAGCCTGCGACAGAATTTACTTCGTTTACTGTAATAAGATCCGCAACTTCCAACGTATCTGCATTGGCATCATTGGAGGCAATGAGTGTTACCGTGTAAACACCAGGATCATTGTATGTATAACTCGGATGCTGCTCTGTGCTTGTTCCTCCGTCACCGAAATTCCATGCCCATGCCGTGGTATTCTCTGAAAGGTCCGTGAAAAATACTGTTAACGGTGCATCCCCCTCGGTTACGTCAGAAAAGAAATCTGCCACAGCTGCTGGTGTATAAGTGGATTCCTGGAGGGTCAGTTCATCAATAATCACCTCGAAATCATAGGTCTCGCCACCGGTCCATTCCCCGCTTCCGATCTTAACCACGAAATAATAGGTCCCGGTCGTTTCCGGCTGATAACCTGTTACAATCTCGCAGCCATCGTTCCCAAATGTGCCATCCACCAGGCTGCCGGTACATGATGCCCAGGTGTTGAACTGGGATATCTTGATGGAATCATGGCCGAAGTCTGCCCCATCTGCGGGCGGCACAGTCCCAATAAATACTTCCGACCAGAACTGGTTCAACTCTGTCAGTGCCCTGAATGCACCGTCAAAATGGTAGACGGAATCCTCATGCAGTTCAACTGCCTGCCATATACAATAATGTGTGGTCCCATTGGAAACCGATCCTGAAACATAGAGCGCTCCTCCTTCCCCGTGCGCGGCAGACTGGTCTGTATAATTCCATACTGCCGAAGAAGGCATGATATCTGCATTCAGGTTGGTGATGTTCCACAGGTTCGGGTCTTCCATGTTGCCTCCATACAATTTCTCGCCTTCCGGTAATGCAGGCTTTTCATTGGCCTTGACAAAGTCAGCCTTGGTTACAGTGGAATCCCCCTTTTCATTGGTAGCAGTAAGCGCAACCGTGTACGTACCTGCTGTTTCGTAGACATGTGTCGGATTTTCTTCTGTGCTGATGGCAGAACCATCACCGAAATCCCAGCTGTATGATACTGCAAATTTTGTATTGTTAACGAAATCAACGGTCAAAGGTGCAAACCCCAGCGGATTCGGTGAGGAAAATGCGGTATAAGGCTTTTCCCTTGAAGCTCTGAGTGACAATTCGTCTACCACGATTTCAAATGTCTGTGATGAGCCATCCCAGGAGGTACTTCCCATTTTCATAACAAAATAATAGGTACCTGATGTATCGGGAACAAATACATTGTAAGGATTTGCATCAATAGCAAAAGTGCCATTGTTCTTCGCCGGATTGGCCCATGTCCCAGCTCCTGCAAGCAGTTGCAGTTTGAAACCATCCTCAGTTCGGTAATCCAGTCCATCGATGGGCTGTTCACCGATAAATACCTCACACCAGGCATTGTTGATCTGGATCAGGTTGAAGGCTCCGTCAAAGGTGTATACCGAGTCTTCGGATAATTCAACCGCCTGGTAGATACAGTATTGAGAATTTCCCGCTGTTGTCGATCCTGTCACGTGCAGATTTCCTCCCTTACCAGCCGCCGGGGCGTTATCAGCCGTATTGTTCCATGTCGCAACAGGCTCGCTTCCTTCAGGAGTATTCAGCAGGCTGATTGACCACTCTGCGTCAGATTCCATTTCACCACCTACTATGTATCCACCTGCGGTTACTTCAACTGGAGGATCAGTAATCTCAATCATATCTGTCATCACTCGCGTTGTGGTACCAAGTTCATTCGTCACTTCCAGCGTAACCGTATATTTACCGGCTGCAGCATAAGCATGTGTTGGATTTTGATCTGTACTGGTGGTTCCATCACCGAAATTCCAGGACCAGGAGACGGCATAAATGGACTCATCTGTAAACTGTATGTCATCATTCGGAAAAGCAGTGTTCAAATTGCTTGATAATCTCACGATAGGCTTTGCCCTGCTCACCAGAGATAACTCATCCACAATAAACTCAAATCCATTATCCGGATTCCCGGTACCCATTTTTAATACAAAGTAGTATGTTCCACTGGTATCCGGAGTAAAGGAAGAATACGTTGACGCATCTACGCTAAATGTACCATCATCGTTGGCAGGTTGGTCCCATGCGCCTACTACGACGATTTTGTTCTGACCAGAACCATAATCACTTTCGTCTTCTGGTTTGGTTCCCAGGTATACTTCAAGCCAGGATTCACCATATTTGAGGGCTTTGAATGCCCCATCAAAAGTGTAAGTCTCAGTATTGGAGAGAGTAACAGGCTGATAAATTGCATATTGAACGTTCGCCCACCAAGCGGAAGCTAAACCAGTGACGTGAAGATTTCCCTCAACACCCGCAGTTGGAGCATCTGAAGTATTATTCCAGGTAGCGTCCGGGAAATTCACACTGCTATTTAAGGTGGTTGTTGACCACCCGGCCTCAGATTCCATGTTTCCTGCCTGAAGCAGGTTGGTTTGCGCATTCAGCATTCCTGAAAAACCCAGGAACGTGATGCAGAAAAACACCATCAATTGTAATTTAATTTTCATAGTCATTGGTTTTAGTGTAAGTATTTGAAATCATAATTCTCTCAATTTTCTCCATTGGGAAAGATCGTGATCGATTCCGGTACCGACCTGTTGTTATATTCATCAAGGGTAAACACCGAAACATCGTACCCCTTAATTTCCAGGTCACCGATATGCACTGAATCGACCATGGTTTCAATCAGCAGGCTGTCATCACCGTAATCGATCAGTATCTTTTTTGCCAGGTCGCCGGCAGGATTCTCCCATGTAAGCGACACCTCCCGGAGTCCCTCGTAGGCCACCAGGTTCATTACCTTGGGTGGATAGATCCACTCCCTGGCAAGGTATTGCGTGTAATTATCCTCCATCTTGTCACATGAAGCTGCCATGAACAGAAGCAGTGATCCAATTGTCATTATCCTTTTCACAAGTATATATTTTAGTTATAGTATTAATTTACAATCTATTACAAACTTCGTTTTTGCTCCAGGGAATAGTTGATCCCACAATCTGCCTATTTCCCCGACACATCATCAATACCAAAAAGCGTGATCTCGGACCCATACACATTGGTCTCGCTCCCATAACCTGCTGTAATACTAAATTTCAGGTAACGGAAGGGATCTGAGATTTCGTGCAGTGTAAATTCATGGCCATCAATGGCTTCCTGTATCTTGTCGGGTGGAATATTGCCATCTTCATCCTTTGGATCACCGATATCAAACTTGCCCAACAGCAGCCATTCATCCAGGTCATTGCTCGCCCACAAATCGAAAGCGCGCATGTTTTCATTCTGGTAATAGTAATAATCTGCACTCACCCCCTGGTTTTCAGCATCAGAATACCAATAGGCGCGTTGCCAGACAGTGAACCGGTTCACCACCACCTGTTTGTTCATGTCGATGACAATATCCAGCGGAAAATTCAATACACCCCCGTTGTCATCCCGGTTAATGATAAAATAGCTGTTGTCGGCGGGAGAATCTTTGGTATCCACCACATCGTCAAAGAAATTGACCGTTTGTCCTTCCCATGCATTTCCGTCGACTGACAGTGAACTGACCAGTGACCAATCCGCCTTATCGATCTTCTCCTCGAACAGCGGCTTAATCGTCTGCTTGAACACCTTTTCGGTCTTATTGCCATTAAAATCCTCCACTACGACCGAAAAATCGTATAATAACGAGTCCAGTCCCCTGACCATAAAGATCTCATCAACGCTTGAAGAGGAAAGAATCCGCTCCTCGGACTGCTCACCGTCTTCTATATAGAGGTATACAAAGACTTGTTTGGCAGCTTCATTCTGCCAGTGGACCTGCACCCCACCCAATGCCGGTTCGATCCAGATGCTCTCTTTTACAAGGTGTATATGTGAAACGAGGGGATTGAAGGTGATCTCCACTCCTTCGGACCTGTTCCTGCTTCGGTCGACAGCATACAATGTGGCTGAATGCTCGAGGGTATCGTTGAATCCGTCGATTTCTAACGTGGTTTCATAGAAGCTTGCCACCTTGAATACTTCGGCACTCTGTGCATTGGTGTACACTGCTTCCACATAATGCAGGTCTTCGTCTCCGGGCAGCTTGTATTCAAACCTGGCCCCACCATGCAGCGGTTCAATAGTGATCTCTGATACTTCACCCGGAGGTACGAGATCGGCATCCTCATCTTCACCACATGACATAAGTGAAACCAGGGCCATGGCGAGGCCGGTCATGACAATCCCATGCCGCCATTGTAACTTTCTGGATTTGCTCATCATTTTTCGCATCATGGTCATCTCTTTTACCAACCCGGATTCTGCACCAGGTTTGAGTTAATAATCATTTCGTCCATAGGCACTGGATGCTGGTAATCGCGCGGTGTAATAAATGAGCGCTGTCCCACATCCCGGACTACATAGAATTTATTGAGGGCGCTCTCATCCACGCTCCATCCCTTCACCGGTTCAGCAAAATATTTCGCTCCTTCTTTCCACCTGCGCACATCATAATAGCGGTTGCCTTCAAAAGCCAGTTCGATGGACCGTTCCTGCCTGATGATCTCGCGGAGTCCCTCCTTCGTGGTATGCTTATTCACGGTCTTCGCCAGGGCAGGATCGGACCATACATCTTCAACATCCGGTAAGAAGGAACGTGAACGCACCATATTCAGGGCATCATAAACCTCCTGCGATGGGCCACTATATTCATTGAGTGCCTCGGCATAGTTCAGCCACAGTTCGGCAAACCTGATGATGGGCCAGGGATAATACACCAGCGTGCTGTATTCCTCTCCAATGGAGGAGGGATGGCATATCTTTTTCAGCACATATCCTGTGATCACATAATCATTCGATTGCGCCCTTCTTCCATGGTCCTCTCCCTTTTTCATCTGCAGGTCCCACTTCGTTCCCCAGGTCCGGTAAGTCCCCCGGTCAAACCCTATGGAAGCGTAGAAGCGTGGTTCCCTGTTGAGGTGCAGGTTGGCGGTCACCTCTCCTTCCTGGGCATGCAATGCTTCGTCGGGGGGTATCACGGTTATTGTATAGCGGTTATCATACAAAAAGGTCAGGTCTTCTTCTATTGGTAGTCCGTTTTTCGTATAATAGCGCTCAGCCATCTGTAATGTCGGAGATACCCACTGCCATGCGCCGTAATTGGATGAAGCATCGGGGCCGATCATCATAGCAGCTGCCTGGAGGGTCCACCATTCGCCATCATCCACCGGTTTGGAGTGGCCCCAGATCAGTTCCCTGTTCCACTTGTCGGTGAACATATACCGGTAATTGTACAATGCCTTTACCTCATCTGCCTGGTAAGCAGCAGAGTCGAAACCTGGTACGACATCATTATAGGTATACATCTCCACCCCACTTGCAAGTGCTACTTCGATCGCCTCTCTTGCTGCATCGGCAGCGAACTGCCACTTCTCTGCATCGTATTCGGTATTAAAAAACTTCTCACCATCTGCATTGGTAAAAGTTTCGTAGAACTCCGAATTGCCATTATAGAGGGGGCTTGCTGCATAGAGGAGCACCCTGGATTTTATAGCTGCAGCGATGACCTGATCAACCCTTCCCAATTCGTTGTTGTTTGTATAGCGCCCGGGAAGGTCAGACATGGCCGTGTCAATCTTCGCCACTATGTATGCAAATACATCGTCCACTTTATCCTGCCGCACCCGCACTTCGTCCACATCAGCCGATATTACCAGGTTCCTGTCGACAATCGGAATGGGTCCGTACTGTCTCAACAGCAGGAAATGGTAATAGGCCTTCAGGAAGACCACCTCTGCTTTCCAGGTGGCTTTTTCATTGTCGGTCATGTCCAGCACCGCATCAACATTCTCAATGAAGATATTGCAGTTCCGAATGGCCCGGAAAAGGGATTCCTGGCTTCTGCCGTGGGCATAATGTCCCGCCCAGTAGCCCATCAACGGGCTGGCCGAGGACTGCTTACCGCGCATCATTTCCACACCAGGGGTCTCCTGTGGAATGGGGGTGGTCAATTCGTCGGAGGCGAATGCATAGGTAGAATAGACGCCATCATCCTGTGGTAGGTACTGATAACAGGTAGCAAGCGCCTTGTAAGCCGCATCCTTCCTTTCGAACAGAAGCTCAAGTTCCTGTGTCTTATCGGGCACAATATCCAGGTAGCTGTCACAGGAGGTTGCCAGTCCGCCCAGTATTGCCGCGATTGCATATATGAATGTCTTCTTCATAACTTGTATCGTTAGATCTTTAGAAACTTATCTGTGCACCAACATTGATCACACGTTGTGTCGGATAGCCGAGCCCGTTGCCGGCCATCTCGGGATCCCATAATTTGAACTCACTGAAATGCAACAGGTTTACCCCATTCAAATAAAAACGCGCCTTGTCCAGATTGATGCGCTTTGCCGCCCTAACGGGAATGGAATAACCAACCTCAACGTTCTTAAGTCTGAGGAAGGAACCATTGCGAATCCACCAGGTTGACCGGTGATCATTGTTCTGAACAGACTGGGTCGACAGCCTGGGCCAGAATGCATAGGGATCGGGGTTATTGTCCGACCAGTGGTTTTCAGCAATGATATCCAGGGCATTTCGCTCATTGATGAAGGGTGCGATGGTTGCAGGATCGATAAAGAAGGATTCACGTCCTATACCCTGAAAGAAGAAGGAAAGATCGAGACCCTTGAAACCCGAGGAGATCCCGAATCCATAGACGATCTCCGGAATGGTGGGATAACCGATCGGCACCCGGTCCAGATCATCGATGCGGCCATCGTTGTTGATATCCACATACTTGATGTCCCCTGCAAGATATGCAAGGTCGGATCCCGCAGTGGGCTGGTTGAACTGTGTGGGAGAATTCAGCACTTCGGCCTGGTCCACGAACAACCGCTCGGCCACCAGTCCCCACTCCTGGTTGATGGGATGCCCGATGCGGCTCAGGTAATCATATGCATAATTGGGTTCACCGTTCTTCAGGACCTCATTGGTGGCATAAGTGAAGTTGGCCCGCCCGGTCATCCAGAAATCGTTGGTGAAAAACTGCTGGTAGTCGACAGAGGCATCCACCCCGTTGGAATAGGCCTCCCCGATGTTGCTGCTGATATTCGAAGTAAGTCCCATGGTCAACGGGGTATATTCCCGTACCATATATATATTGGTGCGGTGCTCCGTGAAATAATCTGCCTGGATATTGATGCGCTTGAAAAGTTCCAGCTCGATCCCGTAGTTGGCTTTACGGGAGACTTCCCAGGTGACAGCCGGATTGGGATAGCGATTGATCACAAATCCCGGGTAGTACACACCGAAGTCCTCCCCGAAGGTATAGGCCCTGGAGCCATCATTCAGATTCACATCGGAAAGGTAGAAGAACCGGTCGCTGGGATCCGAGATCGCATCATTTCCGACCAGTCCGTAAGTGGCCTTCAGCTTAAGGTTGGAGATTACCGGCTTCAGGGCACTGAAAAACGCTTCATTGGAAATCAACCAGCCGATTCCTGCGGAAGGGAAAAACCCGTACCGGTGGTTCTCAGCAAATTTTTCAGAACCGTTGTATCCGAAATTAAACTCAGTAAGGTACCTGCCATCAAACGCATAGGTAAACCTTCCTGAAAGACCAAGGTTCCTTGAGGGCAGGGTGGAATAGGTCGTGCTGCCCGCAATGGTATTGAGCGACTCCTTCCTGGTAAACACAAGCAGTCCGCCAAGATCATGTTTTTCACCGAAGGAACGGTTGTACTGGGTAATCATCTCGAAATAGAAGCTGCTATTGGCCGAGTTACTGATCGCCGGATCATTCAGGAACTCTGTTCCTTCCTGTACCTGGTATAATGAATGCTGTACACCCAGGTCAGTATTCAGCTCCGACAGTCCGTAATAAAATGGTGTAAATGCCCTGGAGCTCTGGTTCATGCTGTAGGACCGGATCGAGGCCATCCCCCTGAATTCCAGTCCCTCGGTAATAAAATCCAGGTCCTGCAGCAGTTGCACCTGTGAGAGGATGGTGGAGGTAAACCTGTCGCGGTACCCGCGGACCATGTCTGCATATGGGTTTGGGAAGCCGCCGTTTCCCTTGTTGCC
>JAGYMF010000077.1 GCA_018400695.1 Bacteroidales bacterium
AGTCGTAGAAATATCAAAAGCTGTTTCAGAGCCCGTGATCTGCGGACTCACCAGGGCTGTAAAAAGAGATATCGAGGTTGCTGCCGATGCACTAAAATATGCAAAAAGAGCAAGGATTCATACTGGGATCGGCACCTCATATTATCATATCTATCATAAACTCAACAGCACACCTGAAAAGATCATTGCCAGGGGTATCGATGCCGTAAAATATGCGAAAACCTTTGTTGAAGATGTTGAATTCTACGCGGAAGATGCCGGAAGGACGGACAACAAGTTCCTGGCCCTGGTAATTGAAAAAATGATTGATGCCGGAGCAACAGTCATCAATATTCCGGATACCACCGGCTATACCCTTCCTGAAGAGTACGGAAAAAAGATCAGGTACCTGGTCGAGCATGTTCCTAATATTGACAAAGCGATCCTCTCAACCCATTGCCACAACGACCTTGGAATGGCCACTGCCAACACCATGTCTGGGGTCATCAATGGCGCAAGGCAGGTAGAGGTAACCATTAACGGTATTGGTGAAAGGGCGGGGAATACCTCGCTTGAAGAGGTGGTAATGATCATGAAAAGCCGTAAACACCTGAACCTGGAAACAAATATCAATCCGAAAAAAATCTACCAGGCAAGCAGGCTGGTATCGACGTTGATGAGAATGCCTGTACAGCCCAACAAAGCCATCGTCGGTCGCAATGCCTTCGCCCATTCGTCAGGAATTCACCAGGATGGCGTGCTGAAGCGAAGAGAGAACTATGAGATCATCAATCCCAAAACTGTGGGAATCAAGGAATCTTCCTTCGTACTTACTGCACGAAGTGGACGTGCAGCACTGAAACACCGCCTCAAACAGCTTGGATATACTTTCGAGAAGGAAACCCTGGATGTCCTCTATGAACAATTCCTCGAAGTAGCTGATGCTAAAAAAGAGGTGGGTGACGATGACCTGAAAGCACTGGTAGGGGCCAGCGCCCGCGATATCAAACGCAACCTGCACCTTCACAGGCTGCAGGTCTTGTGTGGAAAAGGCTCTGTTCCTGTTGCAACTGTGACCCTGGAATGGGAAGGCACAAGCTACACCGAAACTGCAGAAGGCAACGGTCCTGTAGACGCAGCATTCACTGCTGTGAAAAAAATCGTTAAAAACAAGGTCAGGCTGGAAGAATTCCTCATCCAGGCAATCCACCGGGGCAGCAATGATCTCGGAAAGGTCCATGTCCAGGTAGAGTCAAAAGGACAAATCTATTACGGGTTTTCAGCTTCAACGGATATTATCACAGCTTCTGTAGAGGCTTTTATCGACGCCCTGAGTCAAACAGTCTGATTAAATAAATCTTTTTTAACACTTTCAGTTAAACTCTTTGCTGCTTTCGTTGTCTAACACCCGAATGAAATCGTTAGACAATTGATATTTATATGAAAGTGATCTTAAGAAAAATAATACTCTCGGCATTCCTGATGCTGATTGTGAATGTAGCATACAACCAGGGCGGGCCGTATTCAGAGAGTGGCGAAGCAGATGTAAAGGGAACCATATTCGGAAAAGTGATCGAGGCTTCTTCCGAAATCCCGATGGAATATACAAGCATTGCGGTTTACCGTTTGGTCGACTCCAGCCTGGTGACTGGTACCGTATCCAATAAAGAAGGTGTCTTTAAGCTCGAGGATGTTCCTTATGGAAAATATTACATCGAAGTAAAATTTATCGGATATGAAAAAGCTGTTTTAAGTCCCGTATCCCTGTCAAGGGAGACCAGGAATATTGATCTGGGTAAGCTGGAGCTTGCTCTTGGCACTGAAGCAATCGATGAAGTCGAAATAATCGCTGACAGGCGCAGGGTTGAGTATAAGATTGATAAAAAGGTGGTGAATGTTAGCCAGGACCTGAACGCAGCAGGAGGAACGGCCGTAGATGTTTTAGAGAATACACCTTCAGTTTCTGTAGATATAGAAGGCAATGTCACCATGCGGGGAAGTGGAAACTTCACGGTGCTGATCGATGGCAAGCCAACGGTCCTCGAAGGGGCTGACGCCCTGCGGCAGATACCAGCAAGCACAATAGAGAACATTGAAATTATAACAAACCCCTCTGTGAAGTACGATCCCGACGGCAATGGCGGAATTATCAATGTGGTGATGAAAGAGCAAGTGCAGAAGGGGTTAAACGGACTCGTAAACGCTTCTGTTGGACTGAACGATAAATACAATATTGATGCATTGATCAACCGCAGGTCAGAAAAACTGGACTATTTCATCGGCGGAGGATACAGTGACAACAGGTACTTTGGATCTCTTACCAGGCAAAACATCACCTACCAGGAGGATGGAACAGAACAATACAAAGATGCTGAAGGAAATTTCGATTTCATCCGGGGGGGCGCACAGATGAAAGGAGGAGTCGATTATAAAATCAATCCAAAGAGCAATATCTCGCTTGAGGCAAATGCCGGAAAATATGATTTTGGCATCGACAGATCAAACACCACATCGGAATATTCATTACCTGAAACAACCGAAACATACTACAGCAATAAGGACCTGATGATACACGACCGGATGTATTACAGCTCTAACCTGAATTATACCCGCACATTCGATTCAGCCCAACATAAACTTGTAGCGATGGCTAATTTTTCCTACAGCACCGGTGACGGAATCGAAGAGCTCGAATTCACAGAAACCGATGCAACATTCAATCCGCTGCCGGAAGCTGCCTACACCAGGAACCGCAATGTCGAATCCGGTAACAACTATGAATACAGGCTCCAGGTCGACTATACCAGGCCGCTCAGTTCCGGGAATTTTGAAGCAGGATACCAGGCAAGAATAGATGACAATTTTGACAACTTCTCTTACGAAGAGTACGATCCGGATACTGACCTGTGGAATGCGATTGGTGAAAACAGTAGCAATATTATCTTTTTCAGGAATATACAGGGAGCCTATGCCCAATATGGTGGATCATTTGGGAAATTCCAGCTCCAGGCCGGCTTGCGTGGAGAGTATACCTACAGGTTGATAGAATATGAAAATTTTGACAATTCGTATGAGATCAACCGCTTCGATTTCTATCCAACCGTGCACATGGCGCGTGAATTCAACAACGACCAGCAGGTCATGCTGAGCTACAGCAAAAGGGTCAACAGGCCCAGGGGGCACTTCCTGGATTCGATTCCCAGCTATATTGACTATCAGACTGTCAGGATCGGAAGCCCCTCACTTCAGCCGGAATATGTCAATTCTGTAGAACTGGGTTACCAGAAAGGCTGGGGAAAGAATTTCCTTGCATTTGAAGCGTATTACCTGAATACCACAAACCTCATTAACCGGGTGACTGAATATGACAGTGAAACCGGGATCTTCTATCAGAAATTCCGCAACATCAATGAAGACCACCTGGTGGGTTCTGAGATGATGATCAACTGGAAATTCGCTAAATGGCTTGATGTGAACGCCAGTACCAGCCTCTATTACTACCGCATCATAGGTGAACTGTTTGGTGAAGAGATCGATACAGAAAACATCAGTTATAAGGCCAATGCCAACGTTACATTCAATCTTTCATCCATGAGCCGTATCCAGACCAATTTTGCTTACCACGGTCCGACGATGACAGCACAAGGGGGCGCAGAAAGCATGTATTACCTGAATCTTGCGGTGCGACAGGACTTCCTGAAAAGGAAACTTTCAGCCACCCTGCAAGTAAGGGATGTGTTTGGCAGTATGAAAAGAGATTTCACCTCCAGTGGAGAGGGGTTCTCGCAACATGTGCTGATGCAACGTGAACCCAGGGTTGTGATGTTGACACTCAGCTACAGGATCAACAACTATAAAATGAATCCATCCGATACGCGCGGTCAGCAAAGTGGCGGTGGCATGGAAATCGATGGCGGTTTTTAATCCCGAAAAATGTAATTCTCCGTGTATCTTGCGAACCTATTTGACATGTAATTGTTAAATATCAACAACCTGTAGATTAACATGTCAGCCCTCAGAACAATACTGTTTATAACGCTCCTGGTCACCCCATTGCACATAGAGGCACAAAAACGGGTCACCGTCAGCGGTCATGTCAGAGATGCTGAAACCGGTGAAGAACTTATCGGTGCCAGTATTGCTGTTAAGGAATCCGGGGCAGGAACCATTGCCAATCAATATGGCTTTTATTCGATCTCACTGACACCTGGTTTTTATACCCTCATCTATTCCTATGTTGGTTACACGCCAGTGACCCGTCCGCTCAATTTCCTCGAGGATGCGGAAGTAAACATCGAGCTGACAGAAGCCGCACAGCAACTTGAGGAGGTTGTTGTTACCGCCGAAGCTGCCAATTCAAATATCACAAGCCTGGAAACAGGTGCTACAAAGCTCCAAATCAGTGCGATTCGAAAAATGCCAGCTTTGCTTGGAGAGGTGGATGTCATTAAGGCCATCCAGTTGCTTCCCGGAGTACAGGTTACCAGTGAAGGTTCATCAGGATTCAGCGTGCGGGGAGGTAGTCCTGACCAAAACCTTATATTGCTTGACGAAGCTACAGTATACAATGCTTCCCACCTGCTTGGATTCTTCTCGATTTTCAACAATGACGCCATTAAAGATGTTAAGCTCTACAAGGGCGATATTCCGGCAAGTGCCGGAGGAAGGCTGTCATCACTGCTCGACGTGCGAATGAAAGACGGAAACAACAAAGAGATTGCTGGTGCTGGTGGAATCGGCACGATCTCCAGCAGGATGACACTAGAGGGACCTCTGTTCAATCAGAAGGGCTCATTCCTTGTTTCCGGACGCCGCACATACGCTGATATATTTCTTCCCCTGGCGCGCGATACTGCAATCCATGACAATTCCCTCTATTTCTATGACCTGAATGGCAAGTTGAACTATACCCTGAATGAAAATAACCGCATCTTTGTTTCTGCCTATAATGGGAAAGACGTATTTGCAAATGATTTTGCGGGAATGCAGTTTGGTAACAACACCTTTACCGTGCGCTGGAACCATCTTTTCTCAAAAAAACTGTTCAGCAATTTCACCTTTGTCAATTCAAAGTACCTGTACAACCTGGGAACCCCTGACGATGCCGCACCCAGGTTTACCTGGCTTTCAAACCTTACAGACTACGGACTAAAGGCCGATTTTATCTATTATCCCATGCCCGATCACACCTTTCGTTTCGGTCTTTCATCTATCTATCATGATATTGCACCTGGAAAAATCATAACACAGACTGGTGCAGAGCAGAATGACACCACTTCACTTGCCTCCAACCTTGCCCTTGAAAGCGGGGCATACCTGTCCGGGGAATCCCGCTTTGGCAGATCACTTTCTTTAAGATACGGATTGCGCTATTCTCAATTCAACAATATTGGCGAAGCCACGTTATACAACTATGATGATCACTACCAGGTAATCGACTCTACGGAATATGGGAAAGGCGAGTTTTTTAATATGTATAACGGACTGGAGCCCAGGCTGGCGCTAAACTATACGATCAATGACGCCAACTCGGTCAAGATAAGTTATGCCCGAACCATCCAGTATATGCAGATGGCATCCAACAGCAGTGCAGGAACGCCACTGGATATATGGTTCCCTGCATCACCAAACATCAAGCCACAGCTGTCAAATCAGCTTTCAGCCGGGTATTTCAAAAATTTTCTAGATAATAAACTGGAGACATCCGCAGAGCTCTATTATAAACGCATGAAAAGGTCTATTGATTTTGCCGAACATGCGCAACTTATCCTGAACCAATACCTCGAAGGGGAGATTCGTACCGGATATGCCACATCCTATGGCGCTGAGTTATTTCTAAGGTATACCGGAAAGCGCTTCACGGGATTTGCCAGCTATACGTACTCCAGAACCATCAGGTATTTTGAGGAGGTCAACAATGGCGATCCTTATCCTGCTCCTTATGATAAACCCCACGACCTCGCACTGGTGGCCAGTTATGATATCTCTGACAGGGTATCGCTGTCTGCCAACTGGATATATTCAACAGGACTGCCGTTTACCTTGCCAACAGGGAGATACAATATAGAAGGAAACCTGATTCCACTGTATACCGGAAGAAACCAGTACAGGCTGGATGATTACCACAGGCTGGATTTTGCGCTGAATATTCAGGAGAAGGCAAGAAGCAGAAGACCGTGGACAGGTGAATGGAATTTTTCTGTGTACAATGCCTATGCAAGGAAGAATCCATGGACACTCAATTTTGTACAGGATAGCGAAGATCCCAATTTGACCTATGCAGAGATGACTTACCTTTTCTCAATCATTCCGGCAATCACTTATAATTTTAAATTCTGATGCAAAGAGCAAAATTCAACATAGCGCTGTTGACCATTGGAATGTTTGTTTCAGTTTCCTGTACGGAGATCGTTGAAATAGAACTGGATTCGACCTTTAAAAAACTGGTGGTCTATGGAACCATAACATCCGATTCTCTGCACCATGAAGTTACCCTGACATCCACCACCGACTATTTTTATACGGAGACTCCTCCTCCTGTTACAGATGCGTCCGTTTCCATTACGTATGAAGGCACAACCATCTTCCTCGAAGAGTCTGAGCAAGCAGGGGTATATGTAGCTCCTGAAGCTTTTAGGGGATTGCCGGGAACAACGTACTTGCTGAATATTGCTGATGTGGATATTGATGAGGACGGGAATACTGAAACATACAGTGCATCAACCAGGATGCCTTTTATTATAGAAGCCGATTCGATAACTTTATCCAGGTTCGTCACGCCCTTCTTCTCCGCTTACCAGGTTGCACTCTGGTCGGGCGATCCGGAAGAGACAAATTACTACAGCTACAAGCTCTTCCGAAACGGCAATCCCATTAATGAAAGGCTGGCAGATTTTATCGTTCAGCCAGATGAGCTCTACAGGAACAACTATGCATCCGGACTTCCGATCAGCTTTCTAACTGATGATGATGAAGAGGAGGCTGTTTTTCCGGGAGATACGGTTACTGTGGAGATCAATAGTATCACCGAAAACTATTTTAATTTTATAACCCAGGCGCAAAGTGAAATTTTTGGTAACAATCCGCTGTTCTCTGGTCCTCCGGCCAATGTGTCCACCAACCTGGATAACAATGCAGTAGGGAGTTTTACTGCCTATTCAATCGATCGGGTTAGTGCAATTGTGCCACTCCCCGCCTTTAAAAAATAGATCCGGTTTACTGTTACATAAACCGGATCTGATAATACCGTATCTGTTTTAATTTCCGATAAAAGGGCCGTCTTTACTCTATTGACAGTCGCATAAGAAGAAAATACAGATCAGTAAAAATGCAACTGATCTTTCACCTCAATAATCATTTCAGGATTACCATCAAAGCTGGTGATCAGTCCAAGCGACCAGATATGCTTTCCCATGAAATAACGCTCAGGACGCCAATGGTATCTCCTGGCGATTTTGCCGGGAACAATAAGTGTAAAGGCCTGTTGCGGATACTCACCACCAAAGAAAAGGAGCAGGTCATCCGATTCACGGTTGTACCAGGTTCCATAAACCCTGCCATATACACGTGCAATCTCTCCAATGTTGAACGTTGTTTCAAAAGCAGAAATGGTTCTGATATGGGTTCCCAAAGGATAGCGCCAGTAGGATCCTGGATAAAGATCCAAATAGTACCGATGCATTTTTTTTGTCCAGACAATATCCATATGCGAAGGATGATACAATACACGGTAACTGTCTCCATACATCCGCGGATGAACATTTACCTTTACACGTTTCGAGGGATAATAGACCTTGTGCGCGTGTCTGTTATGAGAATTCCTTTCCACCTCAGCAGTTATCGTCCGCGCATTTCTCTTGGGATCCATATAGGTCTTTCCTTTAGGCACGCTCCTTTCAGTCTGCCTGTAATTGCTCCCGGAGTTCTCCTTGTTGGTAGTACTAATCTTTTTTGAAGCGGTTGAATGCTGCACAGTGGTCCTGCTTGTCCCCTCCCGTGTGGCTGACCGGTCTGATGGAGATGAATGCCTGACTGCCTTCTGATGGTCACGAACCGGAGTTTCTTTACGTACCTGCTCACTGTGAGCAGTTCCCCGCGATGCTGATTGTCCACTGGCTGCCAGTGGACAGGCCATCATCATCAGCAGCAATATCGTTGTTTTCATTGTTGTTTTCATGGCGCCTTGTATTAAAGGTTCAATAGTTACCAGGTTATAGTCAAACGGTGTGCCAAAAAAACAATTGAAAAAAAAGCCCCGGATAATTCCGGAGCTTAAATAATCATTGTCAATCATTTAACCTGTTTAA
>JAGYMF010000078.1 GCA_018400695.1 Bacteroidales bacterium
GCTGGGGATCACATTGAATATCAACATGGCCCTCTCGCTGTTGCTGGTCTTCACGGCCGTGATCATCGGGTTTGCAGGATCGATCCTCCCGACCCACATCCTCTACAGGCCGGAGCATGAAAACGACCTTAACAGCAGCCTGAGCTTTCTGCAGGTGATCGGACGGAAGTTCCTCCGGTACAGCTTTGCCGGGATCCCGGCCTCCTTCTTTGGCTCCCTGCTGCTGGTGATCCCTGTAGCGGTGATGTTGATGACATTCAACATCACGGAGAATGTGAAGGATGGTGTGCTGGATGTACGCATTCAACAGCTTACAGAGAAGTCGGCCGATATGGAATCCCTCGATATGTACCGAGCCGGTGTGCAGATCAATCGGCTGGAGATGTACAAGGAGATCCCTTTGAAGTCACCCGTCCTCTTTGGGAACCTGCGCGATGTCTCAAAGCGCAACAGGCTGGCGAATGAGCTTACGGAGGCAAAGCAGGTACTGGCTACCCGCAGGGCAAATTTTGAGAAGGAGCTGACTGATGTTAATACAGAGATTGATGCTGCAAGGGCCGCCGGTGCACAAGGCAACGGACTGCTGAACCAGCTTTCATCCCGCAGGCTCGACCTGGAGGAGGAATTCCTGAACTGGGAAGTCCAGCAGAAACAGGTTATTGCAACCACCGCGGTGGACCTGCAGGAGGAGAAACGGTTCCGGGCGCAGATGCCGATCCTCTATTTCTTTATGGGGATTTTGTTCGCGGTTTTTGGCGGTATCGTGATGGCTGTTTACACAGCATACCTTGGGAATGTATGGTTTGAGCTGTATGACCTCAGGGAGGATGGGAAACCTTCTTACTGGGTGGAAACGCTGAACGATATACGGACGAAGTACCCCAACCACCCACTGCTGGGCTTTACATTCCTCGCTGCGATCGGTATCCTGGTGTGGGTGCTGGTCACTGTGCTCTGAAAAGGTAACGTTTTAAGTTGCTCTTAACACGTTTAACTTCTGCACGCGGTGTGAATCCTTTCGCAGCGCTTCTGTCTGCGCCTGGATTCATTCCCCCAGCTTGTTCAGCTCCTTCACGAAGGTGTCGATGGCTGCTGCATCAAATCCTTTTTCACGGGCAGCTTCCTCCAAAGTGCCCCAGATTGGTTCTCCGCAGGCGATGCACTTGATCCCTTTGTCGCGCAGGTAACTCACCGCGCGGACTGAGTAATGGACGAGGTCCTCGATGGTGGTGTCTTTTGTGATTTCCATGTTCCCTTCTTTATTATTTGTTTGTGGTGGGGTCACCCGGCCGTGGAATGGATCACCTCGTGTCCCACCAGCCGGTCGTACCTGTCGCCCTGTCCGCGATGGTAAAAGAGGATCAGGTACTCGTTGCGGGTCTGGTAGTGGCTGCCCTCGATTTCTGACACATCAAATTCTCCGCGGTTGGCGGGCAGGTAGATGTACCGGTAGTTGTGCAGTCCCTGTTTCAGCAGCAGTGCGGCACGGTAGGCTGAAACATCCGGGTCGTACTGCATCCTGTTCATTTCGGTAAACTGCCAGTTGGTGCTGGCCCCGGCGATATATACATCTCCGTCGGCATACGGAAACGGCATCTTCAGTGTAAAATGCACATAGACATAATCGGCCTCCAGGTCCGGTTCCCGCGCCCGGGCTGCCTCAATGAAAAATCTCCCGTTCAGATCGTCCCGGTCGAAATAGAGGTGGGCAGGGTTCGGCTCGTCGGGTGTCAGGTGGAAATGGAAGTACTCCATATAATCGATCGCTGCAATGTGTGACTCCCGCACCTGGGTGTTCCGGGTATTGAACATCCGGTACTCGTTTCCTGCCGGGAAAATGTTCTCCTCCTGGTAGTCGTACACCAGCTCTCCGGGGTTCACAAACAGTGGCTTCAGTCCCGTGATCCCGTAGTTCCATATGCCGTTCTGATAGATCGAGAGGGTGGTCTCCCTGAAGGGGTCATAGATCTGGTAACCGGGATGTGCGATGGTGACATCCACCTCATGGCTGTTGTCGCGGTAGAGAGAAAACACGGGACGGCGGGCGTCGGCGTTTATCGTCACTATAGCCTCGGAGATCATGAACCTGCGGGTAAAGACCACCGCTTCCGGATCGCCATCACGGTATACTGCAAGGATATAGTTCCCCGAACGGGTGAAACGGATGTCGCTGTTTGGTAGCTCGAGCCGGTAATGGTAGTAGCTGAAGTAGGTGTTAAAGGATGCCTCCATGTCGCTGATCCGGTTTTCGAAAAATCCCACCATGTACTCCTGGGTTGACAGCTCCGACCTCCGCCAGTCAGCATCACAATGGTCTACTGTATAATAGAGATCACTGATATCGGTCGACAATTCATCGAATTCAAGCACCAGCGGCACCCCATCGTTCATCATCATGATCGGGTAGCTGTTCACCCATCCCTCGCGGTAAAGCTGTATGGTGCGAAAGCCCTCATCGAGTACCACCTCGCGGGCAACACCCCCTTCGTCAAATACCGGGTCACTGCCGGCAACCGTCATAGCGTTCAGCTGTAACAAAATAAACAACAGGAGCGGAGATCGTAAGATGAACGAAGCCATGGATAATAAGGTTGAAATTAATTTATAATTGGTTTAGATTACAGGTAAAATGGTCGCAATCATTATGCCACAATGTTCTAAAGCATAAAGATACACCATTTTTGCTTATACTGCCGGGTTCAGTACTTATGAAAGAATTTAAATATCTAAATACATCTGTTTGTCGATTCACAAAAATAGCTAATTTTGTTCATTGATTATTAACATCTTTAGAACCCACGAATAAATGTCTGAAGTTATCAAGATACGCAGAGGCCTTGATATCAAGTTAAAGGGAAGAGCCGACAAGATTTTTACGAAGGCTCCAAGGTCAAGAACGTACGCAGTTAAACCTGTCGATTTTCATGCGCTAACCCCCAAGATTGTGGCAAAGCCATGCGAGGAGGTTAAGGCCGGTTCTGTCATTTTTTATGACAAATACCGTCCTGAGATCAAATACACCTCCCCGGTGAGTGGAATTGTCAAGACCATTGAGCGGGGTGAACGCCGGCGTATTGTTTCGGTGGTGATCGAGGCGGATGGAAAGGATACGGCTGAGACGTTCAGAAAAGGTGATCCCGCCGCGATGTCGCGTGAAGAGGTGGTAGAGAACCTGTTGGAAAGCGGTCTTTGGCCGGTGATCATGCAGCGTCCATATGGCGTTGTGGCGTTTCCTTCAGATGTGCCGAAGGCGATTTTTATCTCTGGATTCGATACGGCGCCGCTGGCTCCTGATTATGACTTCATCATGAAGGATATGGAGAAGGAGTTCCAGGCGGGTATTGATGTGTTGCGGTCGCTGACCGACGGAAAGGTACATCTGGGCCTGGATGCACGCTATCCGGCAGCCAAAGCGTATACCGGGGCGAAGAATGTGGAGCGCCACTATTTCAGCGGTCCCCATCCTGCCGGCAATGTCGGAATACAGATCCACAAGATCTCCCCCATCAATAAGGGGGAGAAGGTGTGGACGGTGAAACCGCAGGATGTGGTGACCATCGGACGGCTGTTCATGACAGGGAAGTATGATCCGTCCATGATCGTTTCCCTTTGTGGTTCGGAGGTGAAAAAACCCTTGTACTACAAGTTGATCCGTGGCGCTGAGGTGTCTTCCATAACCCAGGATAACATTGTGACGGACAATGTGCGGATCATCAGCGGGAATGTGCTTACAGGAAAGACGATTTCTGAAGACGGGCATATCGGTTTTAGTGATGCACAGGTGACGGTAATTCCTGAAGGCGATTATTACGAAATGTTCGGGTGGATTTTGCCGGGGCTGAAAAAATTCTCTGTTTCGAGAACCTTCCTCTCATGGCTTACACCCGGGAAGGAATACAGGCTCGATACCAACCTGCACGGTGGTGAAAGGGCATTTGTGATGACTGGTGAATACGAGAAGGTGCTGCCCATGGATATTTATCCTGTTGCATTGCTGAAGGCAATTATCGTTGAGGATATCGACAAGATGGAACAGCTGGGGATCTATGAGGTGCTTGAGGAGGACCTGGCCCTCTGTGAATTTGTCTGTACATCCAAGACCCCCGTGCAGTCCATCCTCAGGGGAGGACTGAAAATGTTAAGAAAAGAGTTAGAATAAATATACTGTCATTAATCTTATGAATGCATTAAGAAGATACATCGATAAGATCAAGCCCAATGTTGAGAAGGGAGGGAAATTTCATTTTTTGAAATCCACCTTTGAAGGATTTGAGACATTTCTGTTCGTTCCCAATACGGTGACAACTACCGGAAGTCATATCAGGGATGCCTTTGATATGAAACGTGCCATGATCATGGTGGTGATTGCCATGGTTCCCGCGCTGCTTTTCGGAATGTGGAACACAGGTTACCAGCACTTTCTTGCCCTGGGGCAGGAGGTTGGACTGTGGGAGAATTTTTGGTTCGGGTTCCTGCGGGTACTGCCGATCATTGTGGTCTCCTATGTAACCGGACTGGGCATCGAATTTGTTTTTGCGCAGATTCGCGGACATGAGATCAATGAGGGATTCCTGGTTTCGGGAATGCTCATACCGTTGGTGATGCCGGTGGATGTGCCGTTGTGGATGGTCGCTGTGGCTACTGCGTTTGCGGTGATCATTGGGAAAGAGGTGTTCGGGGGTACAGGAATGAATATCCTGAACCCGGCGCTGACAGCCAGGGCGTTTCTCTTCTTTGCCTATCCCACCAAGATGTCGGGCGACCGTATCTGGATTGCCGGACTTGACAAGGGGATGGAGACGGTGGATGGCTATTCCGGTTCCACAGCCCTCGCCCAGGCGGCGCAGAACAACGACGTGCTGGTAAATGGGATCGGAGATCCGCTCACTACGTGGGATAAATTTATGGGGATGATCCCCGGTTCGATTGGTGAAACCTCGACGCTGGCTATCCTGATCGGCGCATTTATCCTGATACTCACAGGGGTGGGAAGTTGGAAAATTATTGTCTCCGTTTTTGCCGGCGGCGCTGTGATGGGGCTGATAATGAATGCTTTTGGCGGCAATGCGCTGATGGAGATGCCCTTCTGGGAACACCTGATCCTGGGCGGGTTTGCCTTTGGTGCTGTTTTCATGGCCACGGACCCGGTTTCGGGAGCCCAGACAGAAAAGGGAAAATGGATTTATGGATTTCTCATCGGGGTGCTGGCGATACTGATCCGCGTATTCAACCCGGGTTATCCTGAAGGCGTGATGCTGGCCATACTCCTGATGAATGTGTTCGCCCCGCTGATCGACCACTATATCATGGAGGGAAATATACGCAGGCGGTTAAAAAGAGCAAAGGTTCAAGCTTAATATTAAATACCTATGAGAAGTTACAGCAATACATACATATTCATGTTTTCTCTGGTCATGGTCATCGTTGTGGCTGTTCTGCTGTCGTTTGTTGCAATGCAGCTGAAACCCAGGCAAGACCTGAACCAGGAGATTGAAAGGAAGTCGGACATCCTCAGTTCTGTTGGGGAGGCCGCTGATTTGTCAGAGGTGAAAGACAAGAATGCCTTCGTGGTTGAGCAGTTCGACAAGTTTATCAACGAATCCTATGTGGTGGATTATGAAGGAGCACTGCAGGATAATGCAGATGCTTTTGAGATCACACTGAACCTGAAGGTACAGGCCGATAAGCCTGCAAAGGAGAGGCTTTACCCGGTATTCGTCTATACAGATAAAGATGGTGAACACAAATATATCGTTCCGGTTCGTGGAAAGGGACTCTGGGGACCTATCTGGGGATATGTGGCTTTTGAACCTGATATGAATACGATTGCCGGTGCGATTTTCGATCATGCCAAGGAGACACCCGGGTTGGGTGCAGATATCAATACCACATGGTTTGAGGAAGAATTCATCGGGAAGAAGATCTTTAATGATCAGGGCAAATTTGTGAGTGTCAGCGTGCTGAAAAGTGCAGAAACAGAGAACAATCCCCATGCCGTGGATGCCATCTCGGGCGGTACCATCACCTCCGACGGATTATCGGATATGCTGGTGGACTATTTCGAGGGGTATGTGAACCATTTCAAAGAGAAAGGAACAGCTAATTAGAATTTTTAGACAGAGGAATTATGACTGAAAAGGAACCACTATTTTCCGCTAAAAACCTGAAACTGATCAGGGAACCGCTGGGACACAGCAACCCGATCACTGTGCAGGTGCTGGGTATATGCTCGGCACTGGCCATTACCGTGCAGCTCAAACCTGCGATCGTCATGACACTGTCCGTTATCGCGGTAATGACGATCTCCAACGTTGTGATCTCACTGCTCAGAAACATGGTCCCCCCGCGGATCAGGATCATTGTTCAGCTTGTGGTGATCGCTACCATGGTAATCCTTGTTGACGAGATACTGCAGGCCTTCGCTTATGATGTCAGCAAACAGCTGTCGGTCTTTGTCGGTCTGATCATTACCAACTGTATCATCATGGGCCGACTGGAAGCTTTTGCCCTGTCGAACAAGCCCTGGCCGGCGTTTCTCGACGGACTGGGCAATGCCTTTGGATATGGACTGATCCTGATCATCGTCTCCTTTTTCCGGGAGCTTTTAGGTTCGGGAACCCTCATGGGTTACCAGGTGATCCCCGATTCATTTTACGAATTCGGTTATGAGAACAACGGACTGATGGTATTGCCGCCCATGGCACTGATCGTAGTGGGAATCATTATCTGGGTGCAGCGCTCTAAAGACAAAGAACTGATCGAACAGAATTAATTGAATGACACATGGAAAATTTAGTCAGTATATTCGTTAAGTCCATTTTTATTGACAACATGATATTTGCCTATTTCCTGGGCATGTGTTCTTACCTGGCTGTTTCAAAGACGGTCAAGACATCTACAGGACTGGGCGTTGCGGTGATCTTCGTGCTGGGGTTTACAGTACCGATCAATTACCTGATCGAGAACTATATCCTGCAGGAGGGAGCCTTGGTTTGGTTGAGCCCTTCACTGGCTGATGTGGATCTCAGCTTCCTCAGCTTCATCATGTTTATTGCCGTGATCGCATCGATGGTGCAGCTGGTGGAGATGGTTATTGAGAAGTTTTCCCCTGCGCTGTATAACTCACTGGGAATCTTTCTTCCACTGATTGCAGTAAACTGTGCCATCCTTGGAGGATCGCTTTTTATGCAGGAGCGGGAATATGCGAACATTGCCGAGGCCACATCGTTTGCCCTGGGATCTGGGGTTGGATGGTTTCTTGCCATCGTTGGTATCGCAGCCATTCGGGAAAAGATTCGCTACTCTAATGTACCTGCCCCGTTGCGCGGACTCGGTATCACGTTTATTATCACGGGCCTGATGGGTATCGCGTTTATGAGTTTTATGGGTATTAAATTATAACTAAGTAAAACTGATCTTATGATATTGCTCACATCTACCGGTACGATCATTCTTGTTAGTATCGCAGTTTTCCTCCTGGTAATCATGCTGCTGGTGGCGATGCTGCTCTATGCAAGAAAAAAGCTCACGCCACAGGGCGATGTAACCCTGACAGTTAATGACAAAGACCTTACGGTAAGTCCCGGCAACACGATTCTGACCACGCTGTCCAATAACGGTGTCTTCCTGCCTTCAGCATGCGGCGGCGGCGGCACATGCGGGATGTGTAAGTGCCAGGTGCTTGAGGGCGGAGGTTCAATCCTTGCCACCGAAACGGGGTTTTTTACACGCAAGGAGCAGATGAATGACTGGCGCCTTGGCTGCCAGGTAAAGATTCGGGAGGATATGAAGATCAAGGTGCCTGAAGAGGTGCTTGAGATCAAGAAGTGGGAGTGCGAGGTGGTCTCTAACCACAATGTAGCCACCTTTATCAAGGAGTTTGTTGTGCGGCTCCCAGAAGGGGAAAACCTCGATTTCCAGTCAGGCGGTTACATCCAGATCGATGTGCCGAAGATTGAAGTGGATTTCGGTAAGGATATCGATGTTGAGGAGGAGTACCGCGATGAGTGGGATAAGTTCAACATGTGGGACCTGAAGATGAAAAATTCCGAGGAGACCTACAGGGCCTATTCCATGGCCAACCATCCTGCTGAAGGAAACATTATTAAGCTGAATATCCGTATCGCCACACCCCCGTGGGATGTCAGCCATGGCAGGTTTAAGAATGTGAATC
>JAGYMF010000079.1 GCA_018400695.1 Bacteroidales bacterium
GTTCACCATCTCTCAGGGTTGTGTCAAATACATACACACGGTCCTTGCTCATAATTCAAATATTTAATGATTTTTTGAAGTAATTTTGCAAATTTATGCTTTAAAACACAATTTCCTTGCAAAATCTATTTTTTTTACGTTTTCAAATGATATTCTGGTAGTAAAAGCATCATCTGAGGATCGGAGTGGCAAGGCTGTAAAAACAGGGCACGGTCATGGTTGACCGTGCCCTGAAAGGTGTGTTGTTATGTATAAGTGAAAAATTGTAGTTCGGGATTGTGCGGATTGATCAGCTGAGATCGCTTTTCAGCTGTTTTACCCAGGTGGCGATCCTTGCGTCGGTTTTGGATGACTGGTTTTCAAAATCGATGGCCAGTCCGGTGAATTTATCGTCCCTAAGGCCTCTTGATTTTTCGAAGGTGTATCCCTCCGCACTGGTAAATCCGATGACCTCACCTCCTTGTTTTTCAAGGATTTCTGCCATGATACCGATGCCATCCTGGAAGTTCTCGGGATATCCTTTCTGGTCGCCCAGTCCGAACAATGCAAACTTTTTTCCTTTCAGATCCATGTCCTCTATGGCCGGTACGAATTCGTCCCAGTAGTTGGGCAATTCACCGTCAAACCAGGTAGAAACGCCCATCACGAACTGGTCATACGACAGGAACTGTTCTTCTGTAAGCTCCTCTGCATTCACAGTTTCGACCGCATCGTCGTTAAAAGCATCCTTTATTTTTTCAGCAATCTTTTTCGATTTCTTTGTATTATAGCTGTAGATCAGCGCTGTTTTTTTCATCTCTATACATCCTTTGTTTAAAAATCTGAAAAATTTATTCCCAATGATAAGGCGGGCATTCCAATATATTTGATAATTAGTCTCTCCTCAATTGAGCTGTGGTTACCATTAGTATTTTACAAGCTTTTCAATTGCTGTCTGAATGCGTTCAATATCAGGCAGAATCGCTTTTTCCAGTATACGGTTGAATCCCACGGGGGTAAAGGTGGACCCTACCCTCATTACCGGTCCGTCGAGGTATTCAAATGCTGCTTCTGTGATTTGTGCAGAGATCTCCCCGCCGAATCCGCCAAAGACTTTATCTTCGTGCACCACCAGTGCTTTTCCGGTTTTCTTTACACTGTCAAGGATCGCGTCGGTATCCAGCGGACTGAGGGACCGCAGGTCGACAACCTCAATACTGATTCCGTCCTCTGCCATTTTTTCAGCAATATCCATGCACATGGGGGTGGTATTTCCATACGTAAAGATGCTGATATCCTTGCCGTCCCTTCTGATCCGTGCTTTGCCAAACGGAACTTCAAAATCGTCAGGAATGGGTGTTGCCACCTTTGGTGCGTTATAGAGCGCCTTGGGTTCCAGGAAGAGGGTAATACCCCTGGAGCGAATGCTTGTTCGCAGCAATCCAGCTGCGTCATCCGCATAACTTGGGTACACTACCCTGATACCGGGAAGCGTTGTTAAGGTGCCTTCGATCGTCTGACTGTGGTAGAGACCGCCGCCGATATAGCCACCTGATGCCAGTCTGATGGTAATATTTGGGCTGAATTGACCATTGGATCTCCAATAATCATGCGATGAATCGAGTAGTTGTTCCATGGCCGGCCAGAAATAGTCGGCAAATTCTGCACCTTCTACCACGATACGGATCTTGTCATTGAAACGGCTCATTCCATTGGCTGTACCTACGATAAAATCTTCTGCAATCGGTGCATTAAAAACCCGCTCTTTACCAAACTCCTGCTGCATCCCCTTGGTCACATTAAAGATGCCTCCTTTGTCTTTATTCGCGACATCCTGTCCCCAGATAAAGGTATCAGGGTTGTGACGGAATTCAGCCTTCAGTGTTTCATTAATCCCTTCGATCAGTTTTTTGGCTTCACCCTCATGGTTATGGACTCCTTCGGGGTATTTTTCAGAGATGTATTCCTCGGGCAGTACATGATCGAAAATTGATGACGGATCAGGATCCGGTGCAGTCATAGCGGCTTTATGTGCCTGCTTAACGGTTGCTTTTGCCTCCTCTTCCATAGCCACCAGTTCATCTTCCGTAAACCGGTCGTACCGCAGCAGGAGTCTTCTGTATTTGGCAAGGGGGTCGTACTCACTGACATAGTTCAGTTCGAAATCATCCCGATACAGGTCGTGGCGGTCTGAATTGGAGTGTGAATGGATCCGCACACAATTCGCCTGTACGATGGCCGGATGTTCATATTTTTCCACGTATTCCCGTGCTTCGAACATTGTATTCATCGAATCGAATACATCTTTTCCGTTGCAGTGGAATATTTTCAGGTATTTGAATCCTGAAAAATTATCAGCCACTTTCCTGTTGGCTGTCTGGTCTTTTTTCGGTACAGAGATACCATAGCCATTATCCTGGAATACAAATATCACAGGAAGCTGTTCGTTGGACGCTCCGTTGATTGCTTCGTAGACATACCCTTCAGAAACAGAAGATTCTCCCTGGCTGCTGATGGCCACCCCGGGAACCTTGTATTTCTTGATGGCCCGACCTGCCCCGGTAGCGTGCTGCGTATGGTTTCCGGTGCATGACGATGAATTATGAATGTTCCATTCAGGTTTCGCAAAGTGGTTCGACATATGGCGTCCCCCGCCGGCAACATCTGTTGCTTTGGAGATACCGTTAAGAATAATTTCTTCGGGTGAGATCCCTGCAGAAAGCGTTGTCAGCATGTCCCTGTAATAGGGAAAAAGATGGTCGGTTTCCTTGTTGAATACCTGTCCGATGGCGAGCTGAATGCCGTCATGACCAGCATAGGGGGCATGGTATGACCAGCCGATGGCCTGTTTGAGGTAGTTCGGTGCCCTGTCATCCAAAGACCTTCCGATGACCATTAGTTTAAACCATTTGGCCAGTGTCTCTTTATCAGTTCTTTTTATATGAAATCTCTTTTCTGTAGACATATCAGTAAAAATTGTAATATTTAAATTGTACGGTTTGTGTCGAATGACTCGATATAATCGCCGAGCGTTCTGAGGAACATTCCGCCCAATGCTCCATCAATGATCCTGTGGTCGTAGGTCAACGAGATCCACATTTTATGTCGGATGGCTATAACATCACCTTGCTCAGTCTCCAGCACGGCCGGTTTTTTCTTGATGTTTCCCACAGCCAGTATCGCAACTTCGGGTTGGTTAATGATCGGTGTGCCGATGTCATTTTTAAACGTTCCGAAGTTTGTGATTGTAAAGGTGCCACCGGAGATATCGTCGGGACTAAGTTTATTGCTTCGGGCAGCGGTTGCGATCTTGTTCAGATTTGTAGTAAGTCCTGCCAGGTTAAGCTGATCAGCATTTTTGATGTTGGGGACAATCAGGTTATTGTCTTCCAGAGCAACAGCAATCCCCAGGTTGATGTTTTTCCTGATGATGATATTGTCTCCATCGAGGCTTGCATTGATCATGGGATGGTCACGCAGAGCCTGAACAGTTGCTTCCATGAATACAGGAAGGTATGTCAGTTTCTGTCCTTGCTTTTCCTGGAATGCATTCTTCACCCTGTTACGCCAGTTCACCACATTGGTCACATCGATCTCCAGCATATTGGTCACATGGGCAGAGGTCTGTTTAGAGTGGATCATATGGGCTGCGATCAGCTTGCGCATCCTGCTCATTTCGATTATCTCATCTCCTTCAGATGAGGTAACGTTTACTTTCACAGCCGGTGAAGCAGCAGTGGTGGCGCTTTTTTTCGGGGATTTTACTTCAGGTGTTGCTGTTGGTTTGTCTGACCGTGATTCAAGGTATGCCAAAAGGTCCTTCTTCTGCAACCTCCCGTTTAATCCGCTTCCGCTGATAGACGCAAGTTCTTCGGCAGAGACATTCTCTTCAGCCGCAATTTTCCGCACCAGGGGTGAAAAGAATTTTCCGGTTTCTGATTTAGAGACAGGTTTTGGTGCCTCTTTTTCCGTGGTTGATCCGGCAGTTTCTGCTTTATCGGATTCTTTGGCAGCAGGAACATCTTCATCCGGCCTCTTTTCAGGAGACTCCTCTCCGGTATCGCCGGTCTCTTCGCCGTTTATATCTATTACGGCAATTACTGTACCTACAGCGACCACTTCGTCCTGCTCGAAAAGGATTTTTTTCACAACACCCTCTACCGGAGAGGGAATTTCTGAATCCACTTTATCCGTGGCAATTTCCAGGAGAACATCGTCTTCAACAACTTTATCGCCTTCTTTAACAAACCACTTTGTAATGGTTGCTTCTTCGATGCTTTCACCCATTTTAGGCATTACAATATCAAAATGCGCCATGTCTGATGATGAGTTTATATTTAGTATTCAAAACATTAATCAATTCGCTTATATAACAACACTTTTTGGAAAATGTTTGAAGAAAGACAATGGATTTTTGTCTGCAGCTTTTTTGTAAAGATAGCAGGAAATAGTGATATCTCAACAACCTGTATATCAGAGAAGCGGATTACTTTCAGAAAGTATGGATAATGGATCAGGGTATTCCTGGTCAATCAGGAAGAGGTTCAGGTACGGCCATAAATCCACCTCCCGCAGGGCATCAAACATCATGGATGAGACATAGCGCTGGATGTGGGACTGCCGGTAGGTGGAGGTATTCATCAGTACTACCCAGTTAATTCCGTTCTGCTGTCTCACCAGCAGTGCCGTGGATCCGCTAAGGTATCCCGTTCTCCACCAGGTACCAGACTGATCCTTCCCTCTCCAGCCGAACAATCCGTATCCGGCAGTTTCGGGATCGACCATGATATCCAGGGTCTCCCTCTTGAGTATGTCTCGCTGGTAATCAAAACCATCGAGCACAACAAGTAATTTAGCCAGTTCAGGTGCAGATGCTACCCAGCCACCGGCTGCAGCCAACAGTTCGATGTTGTTTCCTCCGTAATAGAGTGGAACCTGTTTGCCCGAACCATCAAATGCATTTATTAAGGGAGTTTTTCCGGTATTGTAGTAGGAGACCTCATTCGGATACAGCTGGTGGCTGAAGCTTCTTCCGATGTGCATATCATGTATACCCGCAGGTTTAAGGAGATTCATGATCACAAAATCCTCGTAGGGGATCCCGCTTTTTACTTCAATGATCCTGCCGAGAATGGCATATCCCAGGTTGGAATAGCTATACCGTGCACCCGGTTCAAAACTGAGTTTTTTTGTCAGGGTATAATCTATAACATGGTGAACCTCAACGGGCGGCTCCACATCCATTTTCTCTGAGATGTAGAGGGAGTTGAACATAGGATCACCATATAATCTTGACCATCCGGCGGTATGGTTCAGCAGGTGTCTGACCGTGATCATTTCAATTCTTTGGTCCCTGTAATTATTGTGAAAGGAGCTATCCAGTATCCCCTCAGGTCCAAACACCAGGTCGTCGAGACCAAGCTGCTGTTCTTCAAAGAGCTTCATGATCGCAGCAGCAGTGATAAGTTTAGAAACAGATGCAATGCGGAAGAGGTGCCCTGGCTTGACCGTCTCCATTTTCTCGGCATTGGCATAGCCGAATCCTTTCGCGTATACCAACTCTTCGTCTTTGGTCACGGCTACACTCATCCCACGTATTTTCCAGCGCTTCATGAAATCATTCACGCTGTTGTCGATCCCCTCCGTAACGGCAAAATCAGAATACCTGTTTTCCAGCTTGAGTGAAAAAGCAACCTCCTGGTCATTTAAAATATATGAATTTCCTTTGTCGGAGAAGGTGAGCGCGATCTCGCCGAAGAAGAATACAACGATCAATCCAGATAATATCAATATTTTACGAATCATTTTCCTTATTTTCCCATTCAATTTCACATCCCGGTATCTGCGCACAAAAGTAAATTAAAATCTAAAAGATTATCTGCGAGATTATTAGCGTTTTCAACAACAGGTTGTTCATATGTATAATCCGCTATTAAACAACCAGATGCTCTAATTGTTCGATAAATGCGAATAGGACGTAATCTAAATGTTTTAATCGCACTTCGCACTTAAAAACATCATTTCATGGATAGAAATTTGATGTAGGGACAGGTAAAAAGGCAGTTGATCAAATGTGTTTTTTGGCGGGTAGCTAAAAACACAAATGGGAGCCAGTCTGCACTAACTCCCATTTCGTTCCCTGGCAACCATAGTCACCAGTTCCCGTCAAGCTACGGTTTATTATGCCGGAATGCATCCCGAAAGTTGCATTCCCTGACTGCTTTCCGGCCGAAGCCTTCAGCAGGAGTCAGCTGTATCCGTAGATACTGCTGATCTCATTTCTCCCTGTTGCATCCTGTCCTGGTTTCCAGGTATCCTTCAGGTCAGGTTGTCGCTCTTCCCAATACCTGTTACAGTATTTTCTGAGCATCAACATGAAGACCACAACCTGCGTTGCGGAAGAACGGTTTCAATACCTGTTTAAACCGTTCTGACTCCTTCTGCTCCGGGGACGAATCCCCTTTGCATATCAGTATGAAAAATCACAAAGAACGGAGTGGCTTTTATACGCTCACTTGATGAATCAAATATACATTCATAATTTTTTTTTGCAATAGAAATACACTTGAACTAATGAACAAACAATCAACATCAAATTAACACATGTTATGAACAAATAGTTAACAATGTGTTCGGTATTGTACCCTCAGAACAGTTTGCCGTTGGCCGGGTATGCAGACGGATCGAGCAGGGAGGCGTCGTACGGATCAGCATTCGGTCCCGCAACCAGGTTGCGAATGGTCCATGCGCTCAGTAATGTCTCATCGTATGGCGTCATCAGTCGTTCTAATCTTTCACGTGTATCTGTTTCATCCAGCCACGTTCTCTCCGCCGCTTTATCGAACAGGAGGGGCATTCTCTTTTTTGTGTTATGAATTTTTTCCATGAGGGGATTGGCCCTGACGGTTATGATGGAGAACGTCTGAAGGCTGATATCACTACCAGGGGGTTGCCACTGGTCGAATATTCCTCCCAGGGCAACAAGGGGATGTTCTTTATGGCAGATGTACCATGGAATTCTGCTTCCGGCCCGATGTTCCCACTCAAAGAATCCGCGGATAATGACGAGACAGCGTTTGCTGGCATAGGGCTCCCTGAAGGATGGCTTTTCGCTGAGTGATTCTGCTCTTGCATTGTAGGTCCCGCTCCTGATCCTTTCGGCATGTTCCGCATCTCTGGTCCAGCGGGGGATCAGTCCCCATTGCATGAGCTGTACCTTTTCGGGAGCATCCTGGGATATCACGGGGATCAGCGGCTGATCGAACGCCCTGTAAAAATACCTGAAGTCAAAATCATCCAGAACCGAACCATCTGCATTGAATCGTTGTTCGATGGCATTCCTGTTGGTATGAATATTGATAGTAAAACACATATAAAAACGATTGGTCAGAAGAACGATAACTAATGCCGGTGAAAAAAACATGGTTGCTAATTAAACAAAGCCGGCAAATTCATTGTTTAGCCAATGTTAAGATACGATGATTTGAAAAACGAACATATAATATTGCCCTTTTTTCCCCTCAAGGTTTTCCTTTTACCAGGAGAAGACCTTCCGCTCAGGATATTTGAACCGCGTTATCTGCAGCTTATTGAGGAGGCAGAAGCAGATAATTTTACCTTTGTTATTCCCTATTTCAGAGATGACGAAGTGATGGATTATGGTTGCGAGGTAAAGCTGCAGGAGGTAGTGGCTGAAAGTAAAACGGGACAGAAAGTCATCACTGTCGAATCTGTGTCGCTTGTCCGTATTCTAAGTTACACACCGCAGGTTGCCGGCAAGCTTTACGGAGGAGGAAGTGTGGAAGTGCTTCCCTCTTTACCTCCCCTGGAAAACAAAGAGCTGATAGCTCTGGTAAAGGATTACATGGAGAATTTCGATAAGGATTTTCTGAAAAGAGCAAAGGGTGAAGCGATGTGTTATTATGATATTCTCCGTTCGTTGAATCTTTCATCAGAGGATAAATACCGGTTTATCGTGAATGGCTGCAGTAAATTTCGTGAAAAATTCCTTACCAGTAATATTCAATACCTGATCATGATCCGTAGCCAGGAGAAAAAACTCAACAACGATTTCCAACTCAACTAACCCCCTCAACTCTCAACCCCTCAACTCCTCAACTCTCA
>JAGYMF010000008.1 GCA_018400695.1 Bacteroidales bacterium
GGATATCTTAAGGGATTTTCATTTCTTTATACAAACCAACAAACAATGTCCAAATGAAAAGCAGCAGATTTTGTTTCTTCTTGATTATCATATTACTTATCTCCTCAGGCCAGCAGGTTTCGGCGCAACAGAAAAAAATCACCCTCGATCATATCTATCGCTCATATTCCTTCTCCCCGAAGTCGGTTCGCGGAATCAATTCGATGAACGACGGTAAACATTACACCGTCAACAACCGCGGAACCTCCATTGACAGGCACCGGTACAGTGATGGTAAGAAGACCGGGACGGTTTTCAGTGTGGAGGACTTTGATGCGCTGACCTCATTCCGGAGTTACGAATTCAGTCCGGATGAAGCATTTATTTTGCTGACAACGAACGTTGAGCCGATATACAGGCGATCCTACCTGGCTGATTACTATATATACAACACCACTTCCGGTGAATTGCGCCCCCTCTCGTCCAATGGAAAACAGCAGCTGGCATCCCTTTCACCCGATAACAGCAAGGTCGCCTTCGTTCGGGATAACAATATTTTTATTGCAGATGTAAAGGAGGATACTGAAAAGCAGATCACGTTCGATGGAAAAAAGAATGAGGTTATCAATGGTTCGCCTGACTGGGTGTATGAGGAGGAATTTGGTTTTGCGGATGGTTTCAAATGGTCGCCCGATGGAAAGCGGATTGCTTTTTACCGGTTTGACGAAACGGATGTGAAGGAATTTTTCATGAGCACCTACGGGTCGCTTTATCCCGAAGAATACCGCTTCAAGTATCCCAAAGCGGGTGAGCGAAACAGTGATGTGACGGTGCATGTTTATGACCTGGCATCGGGTGAAACGGAGATGCTGGATATTCCCGGTGAGGAGGCGTTTTATATTCCCAGGATAAAATGGACCAACGATCCGGAACAGTTGAGCATTATATGGCTGAACAGGCTCCAGAACCATGTCAGGGTATTGCATTTCGATGTGACAAACGGGAGTCATGTTACAGCGTATGAAGAGAAGAACGATAAATATATCTCTGAAGCGACGGATGATATGGTTACTTATCTTGATGACAATGCGTCTTTTCTGCTGATCAGTGAACGTGACGGGTATTTTCATCTTTATCACCACAATTTCATCCACGGTGTGACCCGGCCCGTTACTGCCGGACAATACGATATCCACTCCCTGGTTGGTGTTAACAAGAAAAAGGGCATTGTCTATTACATGTCGTACGAGACGTCACCCACCGAGATTCACCTGTATTCGGTCGGACTTGACGGATCGGGTAAGAAGAAGATTTCTGAAGCGCCGGGCAGTTACACGGCGAATTTCAGTTCCACCTTCGATTATTATATCCTGAGCCATTCTGATGCCAACACGCCTGCCGTCTACAAATTGTTTAATAAAAAGGGCAAGATGATCAGGGTTCTGGAGGACAATAAAGATCTGCAAAAGGCCACCGAAGAGTATGGCTTTGCGGATGTGGAATTCATGAAAGTGCCAACAGAAAGCGGACAGGAGCTGAACGGGTATATGATCAAGCCGGCAGATTTTGATCCTTCAAAGGAGTATCCGCTTTTTGTATATGTCTATGGTGGACCAGAGTCGCAGAATGTGGTCGACCGGTGGAACAGAAATGCTGCCTGGTTCCAGATGCTGGTACAGGAGGGATATGTTGTTGCCTGTGTGGATAACAGGGGAACCAATGGCCGTGGAGAGTCCTTCAGGAAGTCAACCTACATGCAGATGGGCAAGCTGGAAACCATCGACCAGGTTGAGGCCGCCACCTACCTGGGTGACCTCGCTTATATCGATAAGGACCGGATTGGGATTTTTGGATGGAGCTATGGCGGATTCATGACAAGCTTGTGCCTGACCAAGGGCAACGGACTGTTCAAGATGGGTATCGCCGTCGCACCGGTAACCAACTGGCGGTATTATGATACGATCTATACCGAACGTTTCATGCGAACCCCGCAGGAGAATCCCGGAGGGTATGATGACAATTCACCGATCAATTTTGCAGATCAGCTGCAGGGGAAACTTTTGCTGGTGCACGGCATGTCGGATGACAATGTGCACTTTCAGAACAGTGTTGATTTCGTTACGGCGCTGGTGGAAGCTGACAAGCAATTTGACATGGTGTTTTATCCCAATAAGAATCATGGGATCTATGGAGGCAACACCACCTACCATCTATATACAAAGATGACAGCATTTATTTTGGAGCATCTGTAAGCTCCTTTGTTTTTGCATCGGCGAACGTAAAGGATTTGGTGAACCGGTTCGCCCCAGGCGGAGCGTGTGCGAATACTGCTTACAGAATTTTTTATGGGCAACCCTATTATAGGGGGTGCACTGAGCACCTCGACAGCGCGATTTCGGTTCATGCCATTTTTAAAGGAAGTGTATAGGGGTTTCAGATGATCAACCGAAGATGACTACCTTCACTGATCTACGCGCTACACAACAAAATGGTTGGTTGGAACTGCGCAAGGAATGGCTGATTCTCAGCATTTTTTACTAAATTTGCGCCTTGAATTTTAAAATTGAACCATGATCCATATCACCTTTCCCGACCAATCTGTCAGGGAGTATGAAGAGGGAGTTACAGGGCTTGATATAGCCAAGTCTCTCAGCAACAGTCTTGCACGTGAAGTGCTGGCCATTTCTGTGAACAACGAGATCTGGGATCTCACACGCCCCATCAGGGAGGATGCTGAAATAAGGCTTCATAAATGGAGTGACGACGAAGCAAAGCATGCCTTTTGGCACTCTTCTGCCCATCTGATGGCAGAAGCGATAGAAGCTCTGTATCCAGGAACAAAATTTGGTATTGGTCCCGCGATAGAGAATGGCTTTTATTACGATGTTGATACTGGCGATGATGTAATTATCACAGATGCTGATCTGCCGAAGATCGAAAAGAAAATGAAAGCGCTGTCGGCATTAAAGAACCGTTATCAGAGAGCGCATGTCAGCAAACAGCATGCCCTGGAGTATTTTAACAACAAAGGTGACGAATACAAACTGGAGTTGATACGTGATCTTGAAGACGGCACCATCTCACTCTACAGCCACGGGAATTTCACGGATCTTTGCCGTGGCCCGCACCTCGCCGACACCTCGCCGATCAAAGCCATTAAACTGCTGAGCGTTGCAGGGGCCTACTGGCGGGGAGATGAAAAGCGCAAGCAGCTAACAAGGATTTACGGAATCACTTTCCCCAAGCAGTCGTTGCTGGACGAATATCTGGAAAAACTTGAATTGGCAAAAGAGCGTGACCATAGAAAAATTGGTAAAGAGTTGGAGCTCTTTACATTTTCTCAACGCGTGGGACAGGGACTGCCACTTTGGTTGCCCAAAGGAGCCCAGTTGCGTGAGCGGCTTGAGAACTTTCTGAAAAAGATACAGCGACAATACGGATACGAACAGGTCATCACGCCCCATATTGGACAGAAGGAACTTTATGTAACTTCCGGACATTATGAGAAATATGGAAAAGACAGTTTCCAGCCGATCAGTACCCCCCAGGAAGGAGAAGAATTTCTCCTTAAACCAATGAACTGTCCGCACCACTGTGAAATATACAGGGCAAAGCCCCACTCCTACCGAGATCTTCCGGTAAGACTGGCAGAGTTTGGAACTGTTTACCGGTATGAACAGAGCGGTGAACTGCACGGTCTGACGCGCGTGCGCGGGTTTACCCAGGATGATGCACATATCTTTTGCAGGCCCGACCAGTTAAAAGAGGAATTCATCAAGGTGATCGATATTATACACCACATCTTTAATGCACTTGATTTCAATGATTACGTCACACAGATATCCCTGCGCGACAGAGAGGATCACACCAAATACATTGGTAGTGATGAAAACTGGGAAAAAGCAGAGCAGGCTATTATTGAAGCAGCTGACGAAAAAGGGCTTGAAACCGTAATAGAATATGGTGAAGCAGCATTTTATGGGCCAAAGCTCGACTTCATGGTAAGGGATGCCATCGGAAGAAAATGGCAGCTGGGAACCATTCAGGTCGACTACAACCTCCCAGAGCGGTTCGATCTCGAGTACATTGGTGCAGATAACCAGAAGCACAGGCCGATCATGATTCACCGTGCGCCCTTTGGAAGTATGGAGCGTTTTGTTGCCGTGCTCATTGAGCATACGGGCGGGAAATTTCCGTTATGGCTGACACCTGACCAGGTTATTATTCTGCCAATCAGCGAAAAGTACCATGAATATGCGGAAAAAGTTTCAAAATTCCTAAATAATTACGATATTCGCACCCTGATTGACGAGAGGAGTGAAAAAATCGGTAAAAAGATCAGGGATAATGAGTTAAAGCGCATTCCCTACCTGCTGATCGTCGGTGAAAAAGAGGCTGAAAGCAGCACCGTTTCCGTCAGGCGACAGGGAGAAGGGGATAAAGGAGTGATGGAGCTGAAGGAATTTGCTGAATTTATTTCACAGGAAGTGGATAGTCAATTGGCAACAATTGATACCATTGAATAATCTCATCTACTAAACATAACAAATTTTATGGCCAGACCAATTGGCAGAAATTACAGAAGAGACCGGAGACCCGAACCTCAACACAAAGTAAACGAGCGTATTCGCTCAGGGACAGTCAGGGTTGTTGGTGAAAACCTGGACAATCCCGGCGTATATCCCTTGTCGGAAGCGCTAAAGATAGCGGACAGTCTTGACCTTGACCTTGTGGAGATATCTCCCAATGCTGATCCACCTGTTTGCAGGGTAGTTGATTATCAAAAGTTTCTTTACCAGCAGAAGAAGAAACAAAAAGAGATGAAAGCGAAAACCACGAAGATCGTGGTTAAGGAGATTCGCTTTGGTCCCAATACAGATGAGCACGATTACGATTTTAAAATGAAACATGCTCAAAAATTCCTTGAAGAAGGAGCAAAGGTAAAGGCATTTGTCTTTTTCAAGGGCAGGACCATTCTCTTCAAGGAGAAAGGTGAAATATTGCTGCTCAGGCTTGCACAGGATCTGGAAGAGTATTCCAAGGTAGAGCAGTTGCCGAAACTGGAAGGTAAGCGGATGACCATGTTTCTGTCTCCAAAAGTAAAAAGTAAGAAGTAGTTTAAATTGAATAGTTAATATTTATTGAAATGCCGAAGATGAAAACCAATCCGGGAGCAAAAAAACGTTTTTCGCTTACCGGAACAGGAAAAATCAAGAGAAAGCATGCTTTTAAGAGTCATATTCTGACAAAAAAATCAAAGAAGCGGAAGAGAAACCTCACCTATTTTGGAGAAGTTCATGCCGCCGACGAGAACAATGTCAAGAAATTGCTTTCAATGAAGTAGAAAGATTACCGAAGGTAACAAGTAATTAACCGGGATGTCAAGCTAAAAAAGTTCCGCTGAAGCGGACGCTGTCATCCAAAAAACAGAAAAGAAATGCCAAGATCAGTAAATGCTGTAGCAGCACGACAAAAAAGAAAAAAGGTCCTTAAACAGACCCGGGGCTATTGGGGCAGAAGAAAAAATGTCTGGACAGTCGCAAAAAATGCACACGAAAAAGGGCTGACCTATGCCTATCGTGACCGCCGCAAGAAGAAAGCAGAATTCCGCGCACTATGGATACAGCGGATCAATGCTGCGGTTCGCGAGCATGACATGTCCTACTCCGAATTTATGCACAAGCTTAAAAGCAATGGGATTGATATCAACAGGAAGGTACTTGCCGACCTGGCCATGAACGAACCCGAAACTTTTGCGTCCATTGTAAAGAAAGTAAAGTAAACTACCTGGTTAAACAGGTTTAAGGGTGTCTCCAACAGGCACCCTTTTTTTGTGGACCAATTGTATTATTTTTATACCAATAAAAACTAAGAACCATGAATATTGCCATCATCGGGTACGGAAAAATGGGACATGAAATAGAGCGAATCGCCCGGCAGCGAGGACATAAGATCAGTCTGGTCATTGATATGGAAAATGCCGGAGAACTGAATGCATCAGGGCTTGCGGATACAGATGTGGCTATCGAGTTTTCATCTCCAGCATCGGCGTTCGACAACATTTCCCGTTGTCTGAAAGCAAAAACACCCGTAGTGTCAGGAACCACAGGATGGCTTGACAACTATGATGAGATCGTTCAATTAGCGCACAAAACTGATACAGGTTTTTTTTACGCCTCAAATTTCAGCATTGGAGTGAATATTTTGTTCGCCATCAATTCACGGCTTGCAGAGCTGATGAACAATTTTCCTCAATATGAAGTATCTATGGAGGAGGTTCATCATATACATAAACTTGATGCACCAAGTGGTACAGCGATCTCGCTCGCAAAGCAGGCAGCAGAGAAACTCGCTGACAAAGATTCCTGGTCGCTTCGCATGAACGAAAACCGCAAGATCTATATTAATGCCAAAAGAGAGGGCGAAGTGCACGGATTCCACAAGGTAGTCTACGATTCTGAAGCAGATACCATCACCATTTCGCACAATGCCAAATCCAGGGAAGGATTTGCCTCAGGAGCTGTTCTTGCAGCAGAATATATGAAGGAAAGAACAGGGATTCACAACATGAAAGCGTTACTAAACCTGTAAACTGTAATTGAAGAAACTGCTCAATGGATGATGCATGAAGATTAGCAAAGGAAAGCTCTCCTGGTTCGTGGTATCGGCAATTACCTGGACCCTATTGGTTGTCTGGCTGAATGCCTGGTTTCTGCTCCTCCTGAACCTGGTCATCTATGACATTCACATTTCACAACGAATTGACTGGACTTTAAAAAGTTATCATCTGTCAGACTGGCTCAGTAAAACCATTGCATGGGCCGCATATATTATTGGAGCAATTGTAATATCAGTCGCCATAAAGATCCTGCTGGCAGAGGCTTATAAGATCCCCTCTCCTTCCATGGAGGGTAGTCTTAAGGCCGGAGATTACATATTTGTAAGCAAACTGGCTTATGGCCCAAAACTCCCCAACACTCCTCTCAGCATTCCTTTTATACCTGATCATTTACAGAGCGGACTAAAAACATATTCAACAAAACTCCTGTTGCCATACAAAAGGCTCAAGGGAATCTCGCATGTAAAACGTGAGGATGTCATCGTATTCTCATTTCCCGAAGGAGACACGATGGTCGTTCAGTATCCTGGGCAAAACTATTATTCCCTTGTCAGGCAGTATGGCAGAACCTACATCCATGAACATTTTGATATTATCACACATCCGGTCGACCGCAGAGAAAACTATATTAAGCGGTGTGTAGGGCTTCCCGGAGACACTATTGAGATCCTTCATGGCAGGGTACTTGTCAATAACACAGCACTGGAGTTTAAGCCCGATCAAAAATTCAAATTTTATGTTAAAACAAAGGCAGATAAACTCAGCATCAGCGTTCTTGATTCCCTCAAAATCTCAGAGGATGAGCTGACCTATAACCCCGCCAATTCCCTCCATGTGATCTACCTGACCATTGAACAATCATTCAGTCTGCGAAAAGTGCCTGAAGTCAGAAGCATTCAACGGTACACTGAGCCGGTTCTCTCCTTTCACAACAAGGAAATCTTTCCGCATGACCCGAATTACAGATGGACCAACGATCTTTTTGGTCCTGTAACCATTCCAGGGAAGGATATGCAGATTGATCTGAACGAACAGACCTATCCTTTTTATTCGCGGGCGATAGAAGTTTATGAAGAAAACAGTGTTGAGATCAACGACGGTATCTACTATATCAATGGACAGGCTGCTGAAACATATACGTTCAAGATGGACTACTATTTTGTATTGGGAGATAACAGGCACAATTCTGCAGACTCCAGGCACTGGGGTTTTGTCCCTGAGGATCACCTGCTGGGAAAAGCTGTACTTATCTGGCTGTCTTCCGATCCCAACAGTTCTTTTGTTGGGGGTTTAAGAAAAGACCGTATCTTTAGGCCCATTAAATAATCGATTTTCATGAAAAATTTTTTTAAAGATAAATACACGCGATTTGGTATCGCAGCGGGCCTCTACATCCTTTTCGTAGTATGGCTTGGAAATTATTGGTTCCTGTTCGGACTTCCTATCATATTTGATATGTATGTCAGTAAAAAGGTAAACTGGACATTCTGGAAAAAGAGAAACAAGAAGAATCACTTTCTCATTGAATGGCTTGATGCACTGATATTCGCGGTTGTCGCTGTTTCCCTGATCAATCTCTTCCTCTTTCAGAATTACAAGATTCCGACACCATCTATGGAGGGGACCCTTCTTGTGGGCGACCACCTCTATGTGAGCAAAATGGCTTATGGACCGAGGACACCCAACACCCCCCTGGCAGTGCCATTTATTCCGAACACCGTGCTCAATAAGAAAACTTACCTTGAATGGATCAAGAGACCTTACAACAGGTTGAAAGGCTTCAGTGATGTTGAACGCAATGATATTGTGGTTTTTAATTTCCCTGCATCCGATACAGTGGCCCTTGAACCCTCGGACCACAGGGTCTATGCAAAAGGAAACTTCGATTACTATGACCTGGTCAGGGATGAAGCTTATGCCCTGATGGAACGTGATAAGATTCAAAATAACAGACAGTTAAAATATTCTGTTTATGAAAATTACGCGCGGAAACAAATCCACAAACTATATGATATTGAGACCAGGCCGGTTGACAGAAGAGATAACTATATCAAGAGATGTGTGGCTATACCGGGTGATGAACTGGTGGTTCGTGGCAACATGGTCATCGTAAATGGTGAAGAGCAACCAGAATTTGAGGGAATTCAGCAGCTATACCGTGTCACAACAGATGGTACGCCAATCAACCCAAAATCCATCGAAAAGTTTGGGATTTCAAGACAGTCAGCCGACATCAGGAACAACCCCAACTACCTTTTTCCGCTGACGATAGCGCATGCGGAAACACTCTCCGGTTTCCCCGGGATCATCAGCGTTAAGCCTTTACAGATGTATTCAAGGGGTGAATATGACCGAAATGTATACCCACACAGTTCTGCGTATCCCTGGAATGCAGAATATTTCGGACCCGTTACTGTTCCGGCAAAAGGAGAAACTGTAGATCTCACCCTTAAAAACCTTCCGCTGTACAGCCGTATCATCAATGCCTATGAAAAGAATGAATTGCAGGTTTCGGACAGCACCATCCTTATCAACGGCTCCCCTGCTGACAGTTATACCTTTAAAATGGATTACTATTTCATGATGGGCGATAACAGGCACAATTCGGCCGATTCCCGTTTTTGGGGTTTTGTTCCTGAAGATCACGTCATAGGCAAGCCGCGGGTAATCTGGCTGAGCATCGACAAGGAATATGGAGGCATTCGCTGGAACAGGTTGTTCAGGCTTGTAAGAAGCAGCAGATAAAAGTTCCTTTTTGATGGTCTTTCCCTGTTTTTACAATGCTCCTGTATCCTACTATGCGCTGCTCATCAGCAGTAGTGAAAAGGTGATTATAGAACAATATGATCATTATTCCAAACAGACCTACAGGAACAGGTGCCGGATCCTGGGTGCCAATGGTCCCATTGATCTGGTGGTGCCGGTAGTAAAAAACCACGGAAAGAAGACACTCATGAGGGATCTCCGCATTGCATATGATACAATGTGGCAAAAGGACCACTGGAGGAGTATTGTATCGGCATATGGATCATCTCCCTTCTTCGAGCTCATGGAAGACGCGTTTTCAAGATTCTATCATCGAAAAGAGACTTTTTTGGTCGACTTGAATTTAGGCCTGATGCATGCAGCGTTGGATCAGCTCCAGGTAAAGCCTTGTATTGAAAAATCAGCACGCTTTTCTTGTTCTGCACCCGGCACTGATCCCAGGGAAGCGATCCATCCGAAAAGAGCTTTCCGGCATTCGGAAATCGATTTTCAACCTGTAATATACCACCAGGTATTTTCAGAAAAGCATGGGTTTGTTCCGGACCTGAGCATCCTGGACCTTCTGTTCAACGAAGGGCCTAATGCAAATGCGATTCTCAGGGAATCCATTACAAAGAAATAGAAACACCCGGCATGATTTGTCACCCGGGTGTTTACAAAAACTTCTAAAATATCTCTTTTAAATTCAGAATTTATAGCCCAATGTAACCTTTACATTTGTGATATTATAACTGATGTGTGCCTTCTCAAAACCATCCTCAAACTCAGGGGAGTGTTGATAGAGACCATATAATTCTGAATACATTCCAAGGGAATATGCAAGATCGATAAAGGTCTGATTGGAGCGGAAGCCAATACCTCCACTATAGACAAACATATCTGAACCGTTTCTTTCATCTGTGAACGGATTCATAAAATACTGTACTCCACCCCTTACATAGACAGGATTCAATCGGATTTCAGCCCCTGCCTTCAGGTTATGGGTCGCTTTAAAATCCCTGGAAATAGTGATGTTTTCTTCAATGAACTTATATCCAGGACTGTCGAGATCTGCCTGTGAATAATCCGCATATTCATATTCAGCGGAAACGATACCCAGCTTTCCGATAAGTACCGCTGCACTGACAGATGCCCGATAGGGAGTGCGGAGCGTATAATCCTTTGAAAACAAACCTGAAGATTCATAGTCATCGGCCAATCCTGAGTTGGCATCCCAGTAAGTGTTAAGGTCAGTAAATTTATCGTCAGTAAGGTTATAGACAACCGGTGCATGGAACGAAGCGCCGAACCGGAGCATATGGATCGGCTTATAGATCATTCCGATCCTGAATATATACCCGTATCCCCTTGTCGTGTTATACTCTCCAAACCTGAACGCGTCGAAGTCTGGTTCCAGGTCATTAAAATCCGTCTCCCTATGATAGATATCCTCATAAAACCTTACCGCATGGATTCCGAAAGTACCCCCGACATAGAGCATATTGTTAACATTCACGGCTGTTGAGAAAGCATATTCACCAATATGTCCGCGCTGCTCAACCACCCTTATCTGCTCCTGTCCATAACCATCATAACCAATTGCATCGTAAGGTTCAAGATAATGCCAGTATTCGTTTAAAACCGTATCCAGTGGCATCAGTCCAGTCTGGAAGGCCAGGTCTTCATAGAACTCATCACGCGAATTATAGTTATTGGCATAATAGGCAAAATTATCGAGCAGCGAGGTATTGTTGTTCACACCCTGTATCGTTGCAGTACTGTTAAAATTCCTGAGGGTATTGTACCCAAAAGCAAATGTCGTTCCAACAACACCATTGTTGCGGTTACTGTTAAATGCAGTAACCAGTCCCAGGTTTCCAATGCTGAGGTTATTCATATGATCGCCGGATGACTGGCCGAGGTACTCAGAAGTAGTGTTGGCGAGGGTATATGTAGGTGTAATCGTAAACTCCGATCCCCTGTATAAGCCCAGTCCGCCAGGATTCTGTGATACTGCCGTAAAGTCACCTCCTATTGCACCAAAAGCTCCCCCCATTGCAGTATAGCGTGCTGTGCCAACAGGAAAATTCTGTGAGAAACGGATGGCCTGTGTCTGATCCTGGGCTGTTATGTTTACAGCCAGGAACAGCATGATTATCCCAATAAAATTATATCGTATCATTTTACATTGATTTAAGTTGAAACCCGGATAATTATATGAACCGGTTCTTTATTCATTAAAAATCAGCGCCTTGAAGACCGACTACTTGAAGAGCTGCTGCGGCTTGGAGTACTTGATGAACTGCTGCGGCTTGGACTGCTGTAGGAGCTGCTACGGCTTGAAGTACCTGATGAACTGCTACGGCTTGGGCTACTGTAAGAGCGGCTGCTGCTTGAACTGCTTGGGCTACTGTAAGAGCGGCTGCTGCTTGAACTGCTTGGCCTGCTGTAAGAGCTGCTGCTGCGTGTTGTAGTGCTTGGCCTGCTGTAGGAGCTGCTGCTGCGTGTAGTGCTGCTTGGCCTGCTATACGTGCTTCTGCTGCGGGTAGTGCTGCTTGGCCTGCTGTACGAGCTGCTGCGGGTAGTGCTGCCTGGCTGGGTATAGGTACTCCTCGTAGCAGGAGGTGTAGATTTGGTATTGCTGCTTCTTGTCGTTGGCCGTGTTGTAGTAACCGTCCCGGAAGTACCTGAAGAGCGCGGCTGAGTATACCTGGGAGTGTATGTCCGGGTCCTGGTAACACCAGGTTCCGTCGTAACTGATTTCCTGCCAGTTTTAGGGTCAACCAGCGTTTTGCTACCCGCATCAGAAGTCCTTGATCCTGAAACATTTTCCCTGCTACCGTACCTGGGGTCATTCCGCAGGCCATCGGATTTCCTGCTACTGCTGCTGCTGGTTATTCCGCTGCTATAGCCGTAAGTTGACCTGTTGGAAAGCCTGCTGTTATAATACTTACTGTAGCGATCGCCACGGGCATAATTGTTGTTCCTGTAAATACCAGTATTGTACCTTCCATAATTCCCATAGTAACCATAATCATTGTAATACATATAACTGGGATAATAGCCGTAATAGCCACCATAATATGAATAATATGGATTGCCCCATCCATACCAGGAGGGGTAGTAGGTGTGATAGCGCCAGTAGGGTGTATAATATCCTGAATAATAAGGATATCCCCAGTTCATACTGATCCCATAGTGATATGGATAACCTGCGTAAAAATGAACATTGGTATAATAGGGATCGTAGTAATCCCATCCATAAAACTCATCAGAAAACCTTCTGATCCTGGATGAGTAATAGTAGTCATCCGTATCATAGTAATAATTGTTATTGATCACTACCGGTTCCCTGGATTCAGCTTCAACATATTGCTCCTGATAAACCGTTTCGCTCTCTTCCGGCTCATATCCGGTATCCGTCAGTTCCCCCTCCATTTGAAGTCTGTACTTCTCATAGTCAGACAACTCCTCATAATTAATGGTATCAGGTTCCTGTTGAAGTGCTTTGGTATTCATAGCAGTTTCAGGAGTAACTGCTGCATCCGCTCTGACTGCCGGCTGTTGCTGTACCTCTGCAGGATTATAATACACATCATCATACTCACTGTATGATGTATATCCGGCGGAACCACAGGAAGCCATTAAGAGTGCTGAGCCTGTCAATATGGTTATAAACGTTTTCATAATGTGTCCTCCCAGAAATATTTTATTAATACTCTTCATATTTATTGAATCAAATCCCGTGCCAAATAATAACCTTCAATGTCCTTTATTCTGTCCTCCGAATCGATGAAACATTCACCCTGTAATTCGAGTAGTTGTATAGTGGATTTCTTTCAGATTGAAAGACCCGTCCCTGTCTTGGATTATCGGACTGTGTGTAAACCCATAACGCATGCTGATTCCACGTAATAATCTCATCCCTGGCATCTCCATACACATCAAGGACAGCATTACACAGCTCAGGGTGATCATCATCAGGAAAAGATACTGAAAGGAGTCCCCTGCCGTTAAAAAGGCCTCCATCCCCTGCACTGGTATTCAGCAGAAAATATTCTACGCCATCTCCCCTCCAGTTAACTGGAAGGCACATGCTGCCATGGGAGCCCGGTTCAAATGAACTGTAAATCTGACCATTAGCATCGTAGAGGTAGATGATCCCCTGGCTTCCCCAGAAGTTTGACGAGACCATTTCCAAGCCGGGAAGGTCCGACCTGAGATTGGCTATTGTAAGGCTCTGGACATGTCCCACAGGGTGATGCAACAACAATTTCCCATCTGTATTGTACACCATGGTGCCCCAGTCTCCTGCTCCAAACAGTATCCTGGGTGCAGCGTCAGACGGTTGTTGATTCAAAGTAGCCAATGCAACAGCAGTAGCCTCATCGCCTGAATCCGAACTACGGTTCCAAATCTCAGAACCGTCATCATCAATGAAGGAATAGCCGATAAGAATCTCATCCCTCCCATCACCATCAACATCCATTGCAGACGGATAACTCTTAGCTGGTTCAGATAGATATGTCCAAAGCAGATTCAGGTGCTCGTCATAAGCCCATACATGTCCGCTCCCGGCAAGAACCAGCAGATCACTGTCACGTCCTTTCCCCTGAATATCGCAGAAAAAGATACGGTTTCCATTGATTCGTGCATATTCTCCGGCGGCAATCGGAACCTTTGACAAAGCCTTTCGTCTGATCAGCCGGCCTTTACTTCCATCCAGAACATGAATAATCCCCTGCACCATATAGACTACCTCTTTATTCCCGTCTCCATCCAGATCATGGATCTGAAAAGCGGCCTCTTCTTCACAATGTTTTTCTGATGGCCGTGGAGTACCCCGCTGCCAGAGCACCTCTCCATCAAAATTCATGGCAGTCAGACAGCCAATGTCATTGCCTCCACCAGCTCCGTCTGTTTTACCCACCTGCCCTGTCAGCAGTTCCATCTTCCCGTCACTGTTTAGATCTCCGAATCTTATATTTCTTCCTGCGCCATAATTTCCCAAATCAACCTTTTTCCAGATTACAGGTGTGGCATTCTCATTAATCAATATTGCCCGCGCACCTGAAAGCTTCTCCTGGTACCTGCTCATTTTTCGGTGTTCTCTCTTGAGTGTTGTGACCTTCATATTCAGAAAGTCGGCTGGAATATCGCTTAAAAAACCGACCTTTCCCCTGGTATAGGATCCATCTTCAGCCACCAGGCTGAGCGAATCATTCAGCAAAGTATAGATGCGGTTTTGCTTGATTGATACCTCGCCTTTGTACACAGAACCAGGCTGCCAATTAAAAAAAGTTGAAGCCAAAACCTTTTCAAATGGCCTGTGGGGGGCCGTTGCCTGCGCTATCATTTTCAACACCAGCCTGTTTCCTTCCATTCCATAGTAATAATAGTTCCTGCTGTCCTGGTACCGAAAAACGATTCCGCATTTATCCATGACCGCGTCTGGACGAAAACTGAACTCAATTTTATAGTCGTGCCAGATGCTGTCTCCGGCAACGATTAACGGATGCACATGTCTTTTCAATGGATTAAGATCCTCATCCACACCATAGAAATTCTGGCGCAGGTGGTTGCCCTCCTCCCCTGCCATAATTTCCCATGCAGTGTTGTACTCACTGCTCCTGCCCGATGCGGACACCATCCACATACCTTGCTGCCCGGTTCCTGCCCTGAAGTGGTATTGGGAGCACGAGACATCTTCGGAGATATAGCCGGCTGGCAGGCGGTCAAATTCATCCTCAAACAAAATGATTTGGGAAAGGTCGCCAGAGCAGGATACAAAAGCAATAAGTGCAAATAAAACAACAGACCTCTGCACACTATATGGAGATAGGTGGTACCACATTCTGATGTAAATATACACTTTTCTGCTTCGCTTGCGCAGAGAATACAATCAGAAGGTTATCAACAACCTCATCCGGTTGTGCTGGTATGATGATAAATGATTTCAGATTTTCCTATCTTATTCTTCATTCTTTAATATATTTACCCTTCTTTAGGAAAGGAGCAATATGCGTACGCTTTTCACCATCTTCTGTTTACTGCTGATCAATTCAGTAAGTGCCCAGAAGCCCGTAATTCTCACCGATTATGTGGCCATGGAATCCCTCACCGATTACCAGGTGCACTTCTATTACGACCCGGCCTGTAAGGTAAAGGTACCAGCGCTTTTTGCAACAGACAGTGACTTTGAATTCCGAAGAATTGATTTCAGTGACCCAAGACTTCAGCTTGACAGTATTGCGCCAGGCGAGTGCATCTGGTTCAGGTTTATCTTTGATAACCGTTCCCTTGAAAAGGTAAGTTTCCATTTACAACCCGGTATTTTCAGTACGTTTGGAGAATTCAGGCTTTACCAGCATTTCCCAAATGGGATTATTACGCAACGCCAATCAGGTTTCGATATCAGGCCGGAATTCAAGGATTCCAATATCAGTGGATCTGATGATCTCAGGTTTTACATTGCACCTGGGACAAGGGATACCCTCTACCTTCGGACAAATGTTATTGCAGAATCTGTCATTTCAGAGTTAACCTTTACTGTATCAACACACGACAGTGTGCTGAAAAAGGACAAGATCCGCAGGGTAATATTTGGCTTTTTTCTGGGAATCATGCTGATCATGATTCTGTATCACCTTACCATCTATTTAAAGGTAAAAGAGTTAAGCTACCTGTATTATATTCTATACATTATCGCCTTCCTCGCCTTCTTCATCAACAAAGAAGGGTATGTTTACGAGATCATACCACAGTTCACCAGTGAACCTGTGAACACTTTTCTTCTGCAGACCTTTCTGCTTTGTTTTTTGTTGCTTGGACGCGCTTACCTTGATACAAGAAAAACACTGCGCATCTGGGATGGCACATTGCGGCTGGCCATCGGGTTTATCATCGGAGGACTGATTCTGCATCTGGCAGTCATCATCCTGAGCAACACCGGGTATAAGATTCCGTATGCGATGACGATCGTCCTGCTGTCCATCAACATCATTTCTGCCATCGCTTCGCTCTTTCTTGCTGTTATGCCAGCTTTTATTTTACGGAAAAGAAGGTTCCCCCCTGCGACCTATTTCCTGGTAGCCAACGGGTTTCTCATCATCGGTGTTTTTATCATCGTATTCCTTAACGACCGGACCTTTGGGAAACATGGACTGGAGATTGGCGTCACGCTTCAAATCGTCACTTTTTCTGTCGGACTGGGCGGCAAAATCAATCTTCTCAAGCGTGACCGAGAGTATGCCCAGCGTAAGATAATTGCACAGCTAAGGGAGAACGCCGCCCTGAAGGACAAGGTCAACCGCGAGCTGGAAGACAAGGTCAGGGAGCGAACCCAGGAAATAAGGTTACAGAAGGAGCAGATCGAGCGGCAGAACAAAGAGATCAAGTACAGCTTCGATTACGCAAAGCGCATACAGAGTACAGTCCTTCCTCCTGTGGAAGTATTTGAGACCCTGTTCGGGGAGCATTTCATCCTGCTGAAACCCCGGGATATCGTAAGCGGTGATTTCTACTGGATCTCGCAGAAAGACAATAAAATCATCATAACGGCATCGGACTGCACAGGACACGGTGTGCCGGGATCGCTGATGAGTATGCTTGGCATCACCATGCTGCATGAGATCGTCAATGAGAAGAATATCATACATTCCGAGGAGATCCTGAATGAATTAAGAACCAATATTGCCAGGACACTAAAGCAGGAGGGCAAACCGGGAGAGCAGAAGGATGGCATGGATATGGCGCTTCTGATCTATGACAGGGCCAGGGGCGAACTGGAGTTTTCAGGGGCAAACAATCCCATGTACATCATCAGATCAGGCAAAATGATCGAATACAAGGGTGACAATATGCCTGTAGCCTACTACCATCACATGTCTGACTTTACCAGGCATACGGTTCAACTTCAGAAAGGAGACCGTGTATACCTGTTCACAGATGGATTTCCTGACCAGTTTGGTGGACCCCACGGAAAGAAATTCAAATACAAACCCTTCAAGGAACTGCTGATGGAAGTCCACGACCGTCCCATGGACGAGCAGCGAAGAATCCTGCAGATGGTATTTGATGAATGGAAAGGTAACCTTGATCAGATCGATGATGTCCTGGTAATGGGCTTAAGATTCTAAGTTTTTTCTTTTCTTTGTATCCGATTTCAACTTTAACCAATTTCAACCATGGCAAAGGTATTGACAAGCAAGGAGGAAAATTACGCTCAGTGGTATAACGACCTGGTAATAAAAGCCGATCTGGCAGAGAACTCGGCCGTTCGCGGATGCATGGTAATCAAGCCATACGGATACGCAATCTGGGAAAAGATGCGTGATCAGCTGGACCGCATGTTCAAGGAGACAGGTCATGAAAATGCCTATTTCCCCCTCTTTATACCCAAATCATTCTTCAGCAGGGAAGCTGACCATGTTGAGGGCTTCGCGAAAGAGTGTGCCGTTGTAACACATTACCGTTTAAAAAATGACGAAGAGAACGGTGGTGTGATCGTGGACCCAGACGCTGCGCTGGAAGAGGAACTCATTATCCGTCCCACATCTGAAACCATTATCTGGAATACATACAAGAACTGGATACAGTCGTACCGTGACCTGCCTATTCTGATAAACCAGTGGGCCAACGTTGTCCGCTGGGAGATGCGCACCAGGCTGTTTTTGCGGACCGCAGAGTTTCTCTGGCAGGAAGGCCACACCGCCCATGCTACCAGGCAGGAGGCGATTGAAGAAACGAAGCTGATGATCCAAACCTATGCGACATTTGCTGAAAGCTTTATGGCCATGCCGGTGCATATCGGGGTAAAAAGTGAGATGGAACGGTTCGCCGGTGCACTTGAAACCTATTGCATCGAAGCACTTATGCAGGATGGCAAAGCGCTCCAGTCAGGCACTTCCCATTTTCTGGGACAGAATTTCGCCAAAGCTTTTGACGTGCAGTTTACCAGCAAAGAGGGCAAGCTGGAACATGTATGGGCAACTTCATGGGGGGTATCGACCAGGCTCATGGGAGCACTGGTGATGGCCCATTCCGATAACAACGGGCTTGTTCTTCCTCCAAAACTCGCACCCATCCAGGTAGTTATTGTGCCCATATATAAAGGACCGGAACAGCTGAGCGGTATCAGTGAAGCAGCCCTGCGCATAAAGAAACAGATTGAAGAAAAAGGCATATCCGTTAAGTACGACGACCGTGACACCCACAAACCCGGCTGGAAATTTGCTGAATATGAACTCAAAGGCGTTCCCGTGCGGCTCGCCATCGGGCCGCGGGATGTTGAAAACGACACCGTAGAGCTGGCCCGCCGGGACACGCTGCAAAAAACGGTATTGTCGCAGGAAAATATCGCAGATTATATTGATAAGCTGCTGGTTGAAATTCAGCAAAACATCTACGACAAAGCACTGAATTTCAGAAAAGAAAACACCCATACCGTTGATACCTGGGAGGATTTCATTGATACAATAGAGAACAAGGGAGGATTTGTGTTCGCCCACTGGGACGGCACTTCAGAAACTGAAGAGAAGATCAAGGAACTAACCAAGGCTACCATTCGCCTGATCCCGGTTGAAGGCGAATATGAGAGCGGGAGTTGTGTGCTTACCGGCAAGCCATCTGTACGCCGCGTGCTTTTTGCAAGGGCATATTAGTCTTTGAGGTTCCTCAGATACCTGGTTCAGCAACATGTTTTTTCATTTTATGTTTGCCTGGAAATAGTGTAATTTCCCACTGCAAATAAAAACCACGCCTTATGAAAGTTATCAGATCACTATTCGCAGCAATTGCAGTTACTGCCCTGCTTGGTTCATGCACTACACAACCAGCCGTTTACCACGCTCTCTTTACCGGAACAACACCCGTTCTTGAAGTTGACGGAAACACCATCGATCCATTTGTAATCTGGCTGGAAATAGGTGAGAACAATATCATTTATAACGATAAAACTGCTTCATACGAAGTAGTTAAAGAAGCAGATGGTCTTGTTCATCTCGAAACAAACCTGTTGCTGCACCAGGATCTTCAGGTAAATAAAATAACCTATTCCATTTCAGATGAAATTATCACACTGGAACCCCTCGGTGTTAGCAGGAGCCTGGTATTGGAGAAATATGACCAGATGATTGAAAGAAAAGTAGATGAATTTGTGCTGGTAGAGCTCACCTCCGATCTGTCTCACCTGAGCAATAACCAGAAGCTGATGCTTGGTAAGCTTTTTGAGGTAGCAGAGATCATGGATGAACTCTTCTGGATAGAAGCGTGTCCAAACCATGAACAGATGCTTGACAACATCAGCGATCCCGCTCAGCGCGACTTCTTCATGCTGAATTATGGTCCCTGGGAAAGATTGAACGGTGATTTGCCTTTTCTCCCCGGCATCGGACTGAAACCTGCCGGGTCGGGTTTTTATCCGGCAGATATGACCATTCAGGAGTTTGAATCATTCGGGGACCCCCTTAAGGAGAGCCTCTACACCCTTATCAGAAGAAACAGCGACAGATCGCTTGAGGTTGTACCCTATCATCAGGCTTTCAGCAAACAGGTAAATCAGGCTGCAGCACTGCTTCGGGAAGCTGCAGCGCTGGCAGAGAATGATGAATTCAGGACATATCTTCAGCTTCGTGCCGATGCCCTGCTCAACGACGATTACCTTGCATCTGACATGGCATGGATGGAGATGAAGACGAATGAAATTGATTTTGTAGTAGGTCCAATTGAGAATTATGAAGATCAGCTGTTCAATTATAAAGCAGCGCATGAAGCATTCATTCTCATTAAAGATATGGAGTGGACTAAAAAACTGGCTTACATCAGTGCTTTCCTTCCCGAACTTCAAAAATCCCTTCCTGTCCCGGCCGCTTACAAAATAGAGGTTCCGGGAAGTGATTCAGACCTGGGAGCTTATGATGCAGTATACTATGCGGGCGACTGCAATGCTTCGAGCAAGACAATCGCCATCAATCTCCCCAATGATGAGCGCGTTCAGCAGGCAAAGGGAAGCAGAAAACTTCAGCTGAAGAACGCCATCAGGTATAAATTCGAAAAAATCCTTGTTCCTATCAGCAATGTACTGATCGCAGAAGACCAACGGGTTCATATCAGTTTTGATGCCTTTTTTGAAAATACCATGTTTCACGAGATCGCCCACGGGCTGGGTCTGAACAATACAATTAACGGGCAAGGGACGGTTAGAAATGCGCTGAAAGAGCAATACAGCGCACTGGAAGAGGGGAAGGCTGATATCCTGGGGTTGTTCCTGGTAACCAAGCTTACTGAAATGGGCGAACTGGGGGAGAAAGAGCTGATGGACAATTATGTAACCTTTATGGCGAGCATCTTCCGCAGTGTTAGATTTGGTGTTGCGAGCTCCCACGGGAAGGCCAATATGATCCGCTTTTATTATTTCCAGGAGCAGGGTGCATTCACGCGTGACAGCGAGACGGGGACCTACCGCATCGATTTCAAAAAAATGCAGGAGGCGATGAACAACCTTGGTGAAAAGATTCTCAAAATCCAGGGAGACGGCAATTATGAGGCCGCCAGGCTGCTGGTTGAAGAGAAAGGGTTTATCAGAGAGGATCTTCAAAAGGACCTGGACAGGCTGGAAGCCCTTCGTATTCCGGTGGATATCAGGTTCCGTCAGGGACCGGATGTTCTTGGCCTTTAGCCATACAAAAATCAGCCCTCCTGAAAAGCATTAACTTGCATTATCAGATGGAAACTGCATTCAGAACATTCATTGAGCAGCACAGGCTCTGCGATAAACAGCAACAGATCATGCTTGCTGTCAGTGGCGGAATTGACTCTGTCGTGATGACTGATCTCTTCTGTAATTCCGGCTATTCATGCGCAATATTGCACTGCAACTTCGGCCTGAGAGGAGGAGAGTCAGACGGCGACGAGGCCTTTGTCAGAACCCTGGCAGCAGGTTATGAGGTTCCTGTTTTTATAAAACACTGTGAGACGGAAGAATACGCAGAAGATCATGGAATATCCATACAGATGGCCGCCAGGGAGCTTCGGTATGCCTGGTTTGAAGAGATCGCGGAACAGGATGATGGGCATCTTATCGCCACAGCACACAACCTCAATGATTCTGTAGAGACAGTTCTTCTTAACCTGAGCCGGGGAACGGGTATCAAAGGAATTACCGGGATACCATTAGTCAATGAAAAAACCATCCGTCCACTGCTCTTTGCCACCCGGAAGGAGATCACCGACTATGCAAGAAGCCGCTCCCTGCAGTACAGGGAAGACTCCTCCAATGCCAGCAAGAAATATCAGCGGAACAAGATCAGGCATGACCTGATTCCGCTCTTTGAGGAGCTCAACCCCTCGTTTATCCGCACCATGCGCGACAATATCCAGCGATTCGGCGAATCATACACGATCTACAAGGAACATGTCATGAGAACGAGGGAAGAGATTTTTGCAAAAAAGGAGAATCATATTGAAATGAAGGTAGATTCCATCAAAAAACTGGAACCTATCAGTTCGTGGCTCTATGAACTCTTTTCCGAATTTGGGTTTACGATGGACCAGTGTCTGAATATAGAGAAGATCCTGGACGCCGATTCCGGGAAACAGTTTATTTCTCCTACCCACAGGCTTTTCAGGGACAGGGATACATTCCTTCTTTACAAAACTGAAAAGTTCGTTTTTGAAAGGTACTATATCGATTCTCCTGAAAGCAAGGCCGCCCTCCCCTTCTCCATGGATATTGAAGTGATGGACCGCCAGGATCTTTCGCAGGTTCCTTCATCCGGGGCGATCGCATGTCTTGACCTGGACCGGTTGAATTTCCCGCTGATCCTGAGAAAATGGCAGCATGGTGATTACTTCTATCCTCTGGGAATGGATCAGATGAAAAAAGTGAGTGATTTTTTCATCGATAACAAAATCCCTGTTCCGGTAAAAGAGAGAACATGGATTCTTACCAGTGGCAACAAGATTGTATGGATCATGGGGTTAAGGATTGACAACAGGTTCCGGATCACAGACAAAACCAGGCGGGTGATCAGAATGCAATTATATGAAAACTAATTTTCTCCCTCGCTTTCAGGAATATACCCTGGTTAAGATCGCCAAAAAGGTGATGAAAACAGATCCTTACTCCGTCCGCATTCCGATATTTGCACGCAGCTGTTCAAACAATTCATTAAATGCTCCGGGGTTACCAGCTTTGATCATCTCGATTAGCTGATTAAGCTTATCTCGTACATTTTCTACCTGCTCAAGACTGTAAGGACTCATAAGGATTTCAGAAAGAAGGTAATCATCTTCCGACAACAGCCCTTTAGCAATCTCATTGTGTTTTCTGAATGTTGTTCCCGGAGCGTCCTGCTCCTTCATACATGATGCAAAAACCAGCGATGAGGAAAATGGAAGGGACAAAGAGTAAGCAATGGTTTGGTCATGCTCATCAAACGAATAATCATATATATTGATATTCAGCTCCTTGTAAAGTTTTCGGAAGAACGCAGCACCTTCGGAATCCGACTCCTTTATAAGAATGGCATTCTCATTGCGCAGATTCCTGACATCGCCGAAAGTTGGTCCGAACATCGGGTGGGTGGAGACAAACCTGTGCCCTGTCTCCTGGTAGAATTCAGCCAGTCCCTTTTTCACTGAAGTAATATCAGCGAGCATACATTTCTTCGGCAAATAGGGCAGTAATTCTCTGAATACAGGGATCGTATGCTCCAGGCTTACCGCGTTGATCAACAGGTCGGGAGAAAAATCATGAATATCTTCGAGATAGATGAATTTCCTGGAGTTAAAGAAATATTTCAATTTACTGCGGTCAGCATCATAGATGCCTACTTCGTAGTCAAGACAAAGGGATTCAACAAGCCAGGAACCCATATTCCCTGCGCCAACAATTGCTATTCTCATCATTATATAATCGTATCTTTAGGGTGATTTATTCTTTCTACCTGCTGCGCCTGGAGCAAAAGATCAGCTGCAACAATGGCCGCAGCAGCCTCCAGTACCGGTGGAACGCGCAGAGCAATGCAGGTATCATGGCGTCCTTCAACATTTAGCTCCTGCAACTCACCAGTCATAAAATTCAGGGTTTGCTGGGTCTTGTGAATACTGGATGTAGGCTTCACCGCCACCCTGAAAATCAATTCATTTCCATTGGTAATGCCACCATTGATCCCCCCGGAATGGTTGGTTTCTGTCTTACCGGAAGTATTTACAATATTATCATTGTGCTCACTCCCTGTCATTTTAGCAGCGGCAAACCCAGCACCAAACTCTATTCCTTTGATTGCTGGGATAGAGAAAACCATATGGCTGAGAACAGACTCAAAAGAATCGAAGAAAGGCTCCCCGGCACCAGCAGGAATATTACTAATCCGGCATTCAATGATACCTCCAATCGATTCCCCTTCTTCAACAGCCCGGTTTACTGCTGCATCAATATCCCTGTCACCTCCCGCCTCAAGCAATACAGCCCTTACCTCTGCCGGACGGATCATTTTCTTAGCGATAGCACCCGCTGCCACCAATCCAGTCGTGAGTCGTCCTGAAAAATGCCCTCCGCCCCTGTAATCTTCATAGCCACCAAACTTCTTAAATGCTGTAAAGTCAGCATGTCCGGGCCTGGGGGTTTTTCGAAGTTCGGTGTAGTCACGCGACTTCGTATTTCTGTTCTCAAACTCGATAATCAGCGGTGCGCCTGTTGTCTTTCCATTGAATATCCCGGATCTTATCATCGGGATATCATCCTCTCTCCTTGGAGTAGTCCCTGAAGCACCGCTCTTACGGCGTGACAGGTCCGGCATCAGATCCTGCTCAGCCAGGGAAATACCTGCTGGTACGCCATCCAGGAGGATGCCAACCATCTGCCCGTGGGATTCACCGAATATACTAACCCTGAATAATCTTCCGAATGAGTTCATGCAAACAATCTTTTCTAATTATTTAACAATAAATTCGTTAAATACATCAAACAACCTGACCGTAACCTATTTCCCCGCGATGATAATAATCAAGACTAAAAAAATCCATGCTCCTGAAAAGGATTTATTTCTTCTTCAGTTTATCCCATAAAGATACAAGATCCTGGTATGATAACTGGCCCGGAGCCGTAGCATCTTCTTCAGAAAGTGCAGCAAAGGAAAATTCGGCTCCCAGCTCTATTGCTGCCAGCCGGGTAATTCTTCCTGCATCTCCCATCCCAATTACTATTTTTCTACCTTCAGATTCATACAATGAAAGCAGGCGGGCTGCATCTGCGTTTGTATTGGTCTGGCAGGCGATCTTGGCTACCTCTCCACCTGAACTGTAACAACTTTGCAGGATCTTATCCAATTCCCGATGTGAAGGTGTTTCATTAAAATTATGGTAAGAGATGATCACGTGTGTGGAGCGTTCTTTTGCATAGGCGCAAATCTCTTTTTTAAAATCACCGGAAGCCTCAAGCTCAACATCTACATAAACAGCTCCCCTGTCAATGGCACGTTTCAGAATATCCATCCGTTGCTGATCTGAATAACCTCCGGGCCTGCAGGTTGCTACCTGAAGAATACTTTCACTGAACTGGACAGACACCTCATCCGGCAATCTTCTGACAAGGTCATACCGAATCTCCACAAGAGAAGGTTTCAACGCATTAACCTGATCGATTTTCGTTATACTTCCAATACTAATACAGATCATAGAGTAATTCTCTTAATGTTTCAAGATCCATTTGATGTACAAAAGCATCTCCGATGCCCCTAATCAGAATAAAGTGGATTTGATCCCCAGATCGCTTCTTATCTTTCAGGAGTGTGTTATATATGTCTTCCATGTTAAGATCCGTCTTTACCGGCAGACCTGCCCTGGCAATCAACTGTTCAATCCTGAAGGTATCTGAAGGAGCAAGAAAACCCATTTTTGAAGAGATCCTGGCAGCCAGCGCCATCCCAATAGCAACAGCCTTTCCGTGCATCATACCAGTAAGCTTCTCAATGGCATGTCCCAGGGTATGACCATAATTGAGCAGCCTGCGTTCTCCCTGTTCCGTCGCATCTCTCTCTACAATCCCGGTCTTTATGGCTGCTGAAGCAGTGACAACCTTTTCAAGAACTCCGAAATTCCGCTTCAATACATCTTCATAGTTGTTTTCCAGGAATTCAAAGAGGGCAAGATCTTTAATGGCTCCATACTTGATCACTTCCGCGAATCCGGAGACCAACTCCTGCTGATCGAGGGATCCGAGTAGCTCCAGGTCACACCATACAAAATCAGGTTGACTGAAGAGACCGATCATATTCTTGTATCCATCCAGGTTAACACCATTTTTACCGCCGATACTTGCATCCACCTGTCCAAGTAAAGTTGATGAGATGAATCCAAATCCAATACCCCTCATATATACAGACGCTACAAAACCAGCCAGATCAGTCACCAGCCCTCCACCAACAGCTACAAGAAAAGAGGTGCGATCGGCCTCCAGTTTAACCATTTTTCTAAGCACCTCTTCAGCAAACGTCATTGTTTTCTGTTTTTCTCCAGGAGGAACAATGATACAGTCTTTACCTTCAAACCATTTTCGATGAAAGGCATAGACATTTTCATCAACCAGGAAGATCAACTTTCGACGGGAATATACTTCCAGCCTGTCAAGCAGCGATTTCCCAATCACCACAGAAGTAGTTCGTCCGCCGATATGTATATTAAACGCCTGCATGGAGATCAGTCCTCATTCATTATTTGCGTTTGCTTATTTATTGATTCCTGGTGTATAGCCCTGAAAATCTTATTAATAAAATCTTCACTCAGCCCCTTTCTTTCACCCAGGATTAATCTGCTTCTAAGCATGTCGTCCCACCGTTTATTCTGCAAAATAGTGATATTATTTTCTTTTTTATAGCGCCCGATCTTATCGACCTCCTTCATTCGCTCCTCGATCAGGTTGATCAGTTTATCATCAAGCTTGTCGATATTATCTCGCAGTTCTGCCAGGGTCAGCATCATATCCTCATTAATATCTGATTCCCGCATGATAAGGCGGTCCAGGACTTTTTTGAGTGCTGCAGGAGTAAGTTGCTGTTTCGCATCACTCCATGCTTTGTCCGGATTGATATGAGTTTCAATTATCAGTCCGTCGAAATTAAGGTCCATTGCTTTCTGACTGATATCATAAATCAGATCCCTGCTGCCGCAAATATGACTTGGATCAGTGATAATAGGCAATTCAGGAATCCTGCGGCGCAGTTCAATGGGCACCTGCCAGTGCGGGGCATTCCTGTAGATAGATTTCTCATAGCTTGAAAAGCCCCTGTGGATAGCAGCGATCTGATCGATGCCTGCCTGGTTTATACGCTCTATCGCCCCAATCCACAGATCCACATCAGGATTCACGGGATTTTTAACAAAGACCGGGATTTTCACACCTTTTAATGCATCAGCGATCTCCTGTACAGCAAAAGGATTGGCAGAAGTCCTCGCACCGATCCAGATGATGTCCAGGTCGTGCTTTAATGCTTCATTAACATGTTTTACATTCGCCACTTCGGTGGATATCAGCATCCCTGTCTCCTTCTTAACAGCCTGCAGCCATGGTAAACCCAGGGAGCCAACTCCCTCAAAGGCATTGGGCCTGGTACGTGGTTTCCAAATTCCTGCACGAAAAATGGAGACTCCCATTGCTGAAATCTCCCTGGCTGTAGAGAGCACCTGTTCTTCCGATTCTGCACTGCAGGGACCTGCGATAATGAGCGGCCGCTTATTATCTAAACCTTTGATCTTTATAGGTTTTAAATCAACATCTACTACCATAGTATTCTGTTATTATTCAAAATAGACTTCTCCTTTGGTGTACTCTCCCATAATCATGAGACCAGAAGTGAAGGGTTTTATCGCCTCAAGGGCAGCCTGGTACATACTATAATCATGCACCTCGAGGTCAACATAGAACTGGTATTCCCAATCCTGCCCGATAATGGGCATCGACTGGATCTTTGCCAGGTTGATTTCATGAAAGGAAAAAATTGACAGGATCTTCGAGAGTGAGCCAATTTTATGTGCAAGGGCAAAATGGATTGATGACTTGTTTACACGGTTCTTCCCGACCTGCTTACCATTCTCAGTAAGTATCAGAAAACGGGTATAGTTCATTTTATTGGTCTCAATTCCTTCAGCAAGAATGTTCAGCCCATATTTTTCAGCTGCCAGGCGACTGGCAATGGCCCCGGCATCCGTAATGCTGTTGTCCCTGATATCTCTTGCGCTCAATGCAGTATCAATACTTTCTATGAGACGGATATGCGGATACTGCTCGAAAAATTGTTTACACTGAAGAATCGCCATCGGATGAGAAAACACCTCTCTGACCTGATCGATAGAAATACCGGGAAGTGCCACCAGATTCTGCTTGATCCTCAGATAGACCTCACCAATAATGCGCATTGGTGTATCCTTCAGTAAATTGTAGTTTGGAAGAATACTGCCTGCCAGGGAATTTTCAATGGCCATAATACCAAAATCAGATTTCTGATCCTTTATTGAAGCAATCAAATCCTTGAACGTATCCCTGGGAAAGATCTCAATATCCTCACCGTTGAAAAACTTATGAGCGGCCAATTCATGAAAGGCGCCATATCCACCCTGTATAGCTATTCGCTTTGTCATGCGCGTAATAATTCCATAATACCTGCCTTTTCTGTTCAAATTACTGTAAGGACCATCTGATCAACAGACGAAAAACCACCATATATAAAAACAAAAAACCCGACCTAAAGCCGGGCACAACACAATTCTAATCCCGACATCTGTTTAGAGATCCTGAAAATAGAAATAATATGTTCCGAAGATTGTTTTCATCTTTTTAACTATGCAAACGTAACTATTATTATTCAAACAGACAAAGATTATAAGCTTAAGAAGCACATTATCTAAAAATTATTATTTTGCGACACATCATATATAACAACAGGCAACCGCAATACTTTTGCAACCGATTATAAAAATGTGCTACTTTACGCGATAAATATATAACCAACATTTTCATGACCAAAGCAGATTTGTTTGCGCATGTAACAGCATATTTTCAAGACCACATGCCGTTGGCAGAGACAGAGCTGAACTATAAAGATCCATACCAATTGATCGTAGCAGTAATATTGTCTGCGCAATGCACCGATAAGCGGGTAAACCTGATTACTCCAGCTTTTTTTGAAAAATTTCCATCTGCATCAGCACTTGCTGCATATGGACAAGATGAAGTATATGAATACATTAAAAGCTGCTCCTACCCCAATAACAAGGCAAAACACCTTACAGGAATGGCCCGCATGCTCATGAATGAATTCAATGGGAAAGTACCTGATACGCTTGAAGACCTTCAGAAATTGCCAGGGGTGGGGAGAAAAACTGCCAATGTGATCCTGTCCGTTGCCTTCAGAAAACCAGCCATGGCTGTGGATACGCATGTTTTCAGGGTGGCGGGGAGGATTGGACTTACAACCAATGCCAAAAATCCGCATGACGCTGAAAAACAACTTGTCAGACACCTTCCTGAACCGCTAATTAATAAAGCTCACCATTGGCTGATCCTTCACGGCAGGTACATCTGCATTGCCAGAAAACCGAAATGTAACGAATGCGGCCTGACCCACTATTGCAGGCATTACAAAAAGGTAACTGGCAGACAGGAATCTTGAATATGTGTTGAATTAGCCTCTTTTTATTACATTTGCTGAAGGAACAACCAATAAATATGAAAATTGTACGCCTAACTTTGTTGGTCTTTTTGTCTTTGACCCTTCTTTCAGCAGGACCATCTTCCAGAACAGATTTCTCTGCAGCAAGAAAAAATAATGTATGTAAAGACCTGAAGAACGAAGTACTACTCTATTTCGTTTTTATCGATACCAGGACAACCTCGCCCTGGACCGAATTCGACATACTCACAACAATCGATTCCATTCATGTTGCAAAACGATGGATAGAACAGCAGGCCAAGGAGGTCGGAATACCGCTAAAAATTAAAACTGATTATTATATCGGCAATGAATTTACTACCATCAACAGAAATCTGCCAAAAAAATCGGTTAATGAATCCCTGCGGGAACCGAATATTAAAAAGGGGATTGATGCACTAAACAAGTGGGGGGATTATGTCGCCAAAACAGTTGGAGAATCACTCTATATTGAAGAAAAGGATGGCATTCCTGTCACCACTAAGCCAGCAACGAAAGAGCGCCTGATTGCGCATCTCCGCGACGAATATGCTGTTGAAGGCGTGGCACTGATGTATTTCGTGAATAACTACTTCAGGGATGATATATCCATAGCAATTAACACCATGAATACAGATGACGTTGAATTCGCGGTTGTCAGCTATAAGTATCCGGTTGAGATTACACAATATTTTTTGAAGCTGTTTGGTGCCATTGATTTGCATAAGTCCTATGAAAGAACCAGTTCGAGGAAGATCAAGCTTGCGAAGGAATATTTCCCCAATGATATTATGCAGAATCCTGATCTGAAAGATCTTCAGAAGGTTGGGATCGGTGAATTCACCGCCTATATGCTTGGATGGACCGATACATTAAGTGATGCGTATCACCCGCTCCTTTCAGACGGTCTCTTTTAGCACTCCTTTCTATCGTTCACAATCCGTATGTTAATTTAATG
>JAGYMF010000080.1 GCA_018400695.1 Bacteroidales bacterium
CAGAGGAAGATGGTTTTGACCTTATGACAGTCAATTTTATATATGAGGGGGCAGTCTGGGAATTTAACTATGCTTCTTACTCAACTGCCACTGAACCTGAAGTGGTTTCATTCTTTGTAGATTTTAGCTATGAAGTTGATGATTTTACTGTAACGTTTACAAATGAGTCCAAAGATGCAACTTCATATAGTTGGGATTTTGGTGATGGAAATACCTCTACTGAGGAAAATCCGACGCATACCTATGCTGCAGAGGGTAGTTATGATGTTGTTTTGACGGGAACAGGTGCTACTGGCGATAAAGAGGCCACCAAGAATATAACGATTAGCCTGAATCCTACGACAGTTGCAACAGCTCCTACTGAACCTGAAGCAAATGTTATATCTATTTACAGCGATGCTTACACAGACATCACCGGGGTTAATATTGATCCTGATTGGGGCCAGGCAACGGTGACTGAAGAAATAGATGTTGCTGATGAAAAGGTTATAAAGATGACTGGTTTGAACTACCAGGGAATTGATTGGGCTGATAATGCGCAGGACGTTTCAGGCAAGACTACGCTACATGTAGATGTTTATTGTGCATCTGTTACCGATGTAAATTTATCCGTGATAGGTGGTGGCGCTGAGAATCCTGTTACGCTTACAACTGACGCAGGTGTGTGGAAGAGCTTTGATATTGCCCTTTCAGAATATACTTCTCCGGACTTATCAGCTGTTATTCAGGTGAAGTTTGATGATGCTGGAACAGGAGCATCTCCAACCATTTTTGTTGACAATATTTATTTTTATTAAAATTAATAGCAAAATTTGTATCAATGAAATTTTGCTTGGTTAATGCATATAGAGAGTCCCTGTAACCCAGGGCTCTCTATTTTTATTATTTTATTGTAATTATTTTATCAACCAAAGCATCTTGCGCGTGATAGTTAGACTCATAGGGTTAGTGTTGGTTTTGCAGGGATTAAATTCATGTGATAATGATAATATGCTGGATACAGCAAACCCCGCGAATCTTGAAGTGGAATTGAATATAGCAGATGACGGATCCGGAAAAGTGGAGATTCAGGCTACGGCTGATAACACGATTGCATATGCTCTTTATATAGGTGCAGCCAGTGAACCGGAAGCTGAGAATACATCCGGCTTATTTGAGTATGTATTCCTGCAACCGGGTTATTACCAGGTTGAGGTTCGTGCTTATGGTACTTCCGGAAGGTATATCAAAGAGGTCAGGCAGGTTGTCATTGACATGAGCAATGATGTTTCTATCGGGGATGGATATATTTCTCCGCTGACGTATGACGGCTATGAACTGGTTTGGAACGATGAGTTTGACGGAAGTGAGATTGACGAGGCCAACTGGGTCTTTGAAACTGGATCCGGTTGTCCGAATCTTTGTGGTTGGGGAAACAACGAACTCCAGTATTACCGCAAGGACAATGCTTGGATTGAAGAAGATGCACTGGTCATTGAAGCCCGGAATGAAAGTTTCCAGGGTAGTGAATATACTTCTGCCCGATTAAAAACCCAGGGAAAACAGTCGTTTCGTTATGGAAGGGTGGACATACGTGCGCTGCTGCCCGAAGGACAGGGCATCTGGCCTGCGTTATGGATGCTGGGGAGCAACATCTCCTCTGTTGGGTGGCCGGCATGTGGTGAGATCGACATCATGGAGAAAATTGGAGGAGAAGGAAGGGAGAACGAGGTGCATGGAACGTTGCACTGGGATAACGATGGACATACCTACACCGGTGGTTCATACACCCTTGGGAATGGCGTCTTTTCGGATGAATACCATGTGTTTTCCATTGAGTGGGACCAAACCTCGATTCGCTGGTTTGTGAACAATATCCAGTTCCATGAAATTGATATATCGGCATCCCATATGTCAGAATTTCAGGAGAACCAATTCTTTATATTTAACGTTGCTGTAGGAGGAAACTGGCCTGGTAGTCCTGATGATACAACAGTATTTCCGCAGCAAATGAAAGTCGACTACATTCGTGTATTCCAGTAAAACCAACTATCTTACCTGGTAAGAATAACCGGCAATGTATTTGGCAACACCGTAATATTGATGAATTACTAATTAAACAATTAAATCTATGAAAGCATTTTCCTATTTAAGACTATGGTCTGTTATAGTCTTCCTGACTTTTTCTGGCATTCTTTTGGCCCAGGAACATACGCTGGAGGGTGTTGTGAAAGATGCAGAAACAGGGGAGGAAGTTATTGGCGCTTCTGTACTTGAGCAAGGTACGCTGAATGGAACGATTACTGACTTTGAAGGCAAGTTTAAACTTACAGTTTCATCGCCTGATGTGATCGTGGAAGTTTCCAGTGTTGGATATGAGACCAGTATTGTGCCTGTAGAAAATCAAACTTACATTGAAGTAAGTTTAAGTTTAAAACTGACCGAACTTGATGAAATTGTGGTGATCGGTTACGGATCCCAGAAAAAGAAAGTTGTTACAGGAGCCATTTCATCGGTCAGTAGTGATGAGATCACCTCCTCCCCGACACTGCGACTTGATCAGGCCATGCAGGGACGTACGGCTGGTGTCCAGGTGACCAACCTTTCTGGTCAGCCGGGTGAAGCACCAACAGTGCGTATCAGGGGCGCAGGTACCACCGGAAATCCTGAACCTTTGTACATTGTTGACGGTATGGCTGTAGGGGGTATCGATTATCTGAACCCTGGCGATATTGAATCAATTGACGTTCTCAAGGATGCTGCATCTGCCGCGATATACGGTGCAAGGGCAGCCAATGGTGTTGTGCTGATCACTACCAAATCCGGTGCGCAGGGAACAATGAATGTTACCTATTCAGGATACTACGGTATTCAGAATGTGGCAAAAACAATTGATATGCTGGACGCTGATCAGTATCGTGAGCTGATGAATGATGGTGCAAGAAATTCCGGGCTGACTGAACCATTTGACATGAATGAAATTGCCACGCAAAACACCAACTGGCAGGATTACCTTTTCCAGGAAAATGCACCGATGAGCAACCATGAACTCTCTGTCACAGGAGGCAAGGATGGTACCAGTTATGCATCTTCAATCTCCTACTTTGCACAGGAAGGGATTATTGGTGGAGACAAATCCAAATTTGAACGACTGACCGGACGTCTCAATACACGCAGCCAGGTCAATGAGTATATTAGTTATGGAAGTAACATGGCATATTCCCACATTATTCGCCGAGGGATCTCCAGCAATGGTTCATTCAACAGTGCATACAGCAGCGCATTGAACCTGGATCCGCTGACCCCGGTATATGAAGATGACCCGGCAATACTTGAAACATATCCATATGCAGATGAACCTGTTGTTGAAGATGATGAAGGCCGGGTATATGGTATCTCAAATTATATAGGTGCTGAAATTGTAAATCCCCTGGCATTGCTGGAAACGCAGACAGCGGAAACAAGGGTAGACAAGCTGGTGGGAAATGTATTTGCACAGCTGGAACCCATCGAGGGATTGCAGTTTAAAACCAGCTTGGGAATCGACCTGGCCTATGTGCTGAACGATTCCTACCGCCCGCTTTTTTACCTGAATGGAGCACAGCTCAATGATGATAAAACATCGGTTTCCAAAGGGATTCAGCGATATTTTACCTGGCAATGGGAGAATACAATGTCCTATTCCAAAACAGTTGATGACCATAATTTTTCTTTCCTGGCGGGTATGACAGCCAGTAAAAATAATTATGAGGACCTTTCTGGTTTTAATGCAGAAGTGCCCATTACCGATCCCGATCATGTGTATCTGAACATGGCAACCGATACCGTATGGACGGCATCCGGGGGTGCATATCACTCTTCCCTGCTTTCGGCTTTTGGACGTGTCACCTATGATTACAGAAACAAGTATTCCTTTACAGGGATATTAAGGCGGGATGGATCTTCAAAGTTCGGTTCCAACAGCCGGTATGGTATTTTTCCGTCTATTGGTGTTGCATGGGTACTTAGTGATGAGGATTTCATCCCGGAACTGGGTCCGATCAACTTTTTAAAGCTTCGGGCATCCTACGGGATAAACGGCAACCAGGAAATTGGTAATTACCAGTTTATCTCGGTAATGGATCAGAGCCGGGGATATATTTTTAGTAGTGGACGAAAGGTCGGTGCTTCTCCGGCCTATATCGAAAATGCCGATATTCACTGGGAGGAGTCCCGGCAATTAGATATCGCGATGGATCTTCGCGGATTTGAGAGTCGCCTGGTTGCTACAATTGATTACTATCAAAAAACTACGGAAGGACTGTTGGAAAGAATACCCATTCCTGCACATGTGGGGAATGATCCTCCCTTTGCAAACGTCGGAAGCGTGAGGAACCGGGGTGTCGAATTGTCCGTGAACTGGAGGCATCTTGTGAATGAACTGCGCTATTCTGTTGGGATCAACGGATCATATAACAAAAACGAGATGACCAATATCGGGAACCAGGAAGGCGTCCTGCCAGGGGCAACATGGGCAGTAGCAGGAATGGTGACACGTACTGAGATCGGATTGCCCATAGCCTATTTCTATGGATACAAGACGGATGGGATTTTCCAGAATGAGACGGAGATCTTTCAGCATATCGGAAGCACGGGCGATGTCTTGCAGCCAAATGCCAAACCAGGGGATGTGCGGTTTGTTGATGTAAACAGAGACGGTACGCTTGATGAGGAAGACAGGACAATGATTGGTAATCCCACACCGGATTTGACATTCGGTTTTAATGCATCACTGGATTACAGGCAATTCGACTTCTCCATGCTCATTGTGGGAGCGTATGGAAATGATGTCTTTAACGGAGCACAACGCCAGGACCTGCGTTATACCAACAGGTCTACCAAGATTTTAGACCGCTGGACAGGCGAAGGATCTTCTACTACCATTCCGAGATATGCCTGGGTTGATGTCAACAACAACTACAGGGTATCCGATTTGTATATTGAGGACGGCTCTTTTATGAGGATCAAAAACATGCAATTGGGATATTCATTTAATGAGCGTATACTACAACGTTTGAAATCACAAAATTTCCGTGTGTATGTTTCAGTTGAAAACCTCTTTACGTTTACGAAATATACAGGTGCTGATCCTGAAATCGGAGCGATGAGTTCTTTTGATATTGGAATCGACAGGGGGGTGTATCCCCAGGCCAGGACGATTCGTTTTGGAACAACCGTGACATTTTAAACAACAAATTTGAAGATCATGAAGAAATATATCACCATAATTACGATCGGTATACTTACCACTTTTGCTACAGGTTGTGAGGATTTCCTGGATCTGAAGCCTTTGGATCAGGAAGTTTCATCAAACTTCTACCAGACAGAAGATGATGCAATGCAGGCCCTGGTTGCAGTATACGATGTTCTGACCTATCAGTCAACACCGGGGGTATCATGGGCACCTTTTGTCACAGTGTCTGATATGCTTTCCGATGATGCCTATGCCGGGGGATCGGATGCGAATGATGGCAAGGATGAAAATGAGTTGAACACTTTCAATATTCCTGTTTCCAGCCAGATTGTTCACGCTATCTGGATAAAAAACTATATTGGAGTATACAGGGCAAACCTGTTTCTTGAAAAAATTGAAGAGATAGATGCACCAGAGGAGTTTAAAACACGGACCATCGCAGAAGTGAAATTCCTTCGTGCATACTTCTATTTTGAGCAAGTCCGCTTTTTCGAGAATATCCCGCTCCTTACATCTACAATAAAAGGTCCGTCAGAATATGAGCAGGAGCAGAATACACCGGCTGAGATCTATGATCAGATCGCGCTGGATCTGGTTGAGGCTGCTGCTGATTTGCCCGGGGAAGTATCTTCCTCAGAAGCTGGCAGAATTACCAAGTGGGCCGCACAGGCATTGTTGGCGAGGGTATATCTCTTCTATAATGGCGTATACGGTGCAGAATTAAATGCAGGTGGAACCCAGGTTGACCAAACGTATGTTCTCAATGGCCTGGAAGATCTGATCACGAACAGCGGACATGACCTGTTTGGTGATTATGAAGAGAATTTTAGTTTAAGTGGTGAATTTGGCATCGAATCCGTGTTTGAGATCTCATATGGTGATACACCACCCTGGTGGGACTGGGGATATGTCAGGGGAGGAAACGGAAACCTGTCTGCCCAGATGAACGGACCCCGGGTAACCGGATCTGATAACTGGGACAGGGGATGGAGCTTCGCGCCTGTAAGTCAGAAGCTTGTGGATGACCTGACTGGTGACCCGAGGCTTGAGTATACAATTGTAAGCCAGGCGGAACTGGATGGCAAGCTGGTGGAAGGATATCAGCATACCGGGTATTTTTCAAATAAATATACTTCTGATGCCGAACATTGGGGATCTGACGGACAATTTGAGCTGAACAGAACCTGTAATCACCGGGTAATCAGGTTCTCGGATGTGCTATTGATGGCTGCTGAACTGGGTAGTTCGAATGCCCAGGATTATCTTGACGATGTTCGGGAAAGGGTTGGTTTAGCGAGTGTTCCGGCAACAGAGGAGAACATTCTTCGTGAACGCCGCCTGGAGCTCTCCCTTGAAGGCATCAGGTATTATGATGTGATCCGACAGGGGCTTTCATATGCTGCCCAGGAGCTGACACACTCAGAACGCGGACCCAATTATGTGGGTGACCAGGCAATATTCGATGTTACGTTCAACAGCGCAACGAAAGGTTTTCTGCCGATTCCCCAGTCTGAAATCGACCTTTCAAATAATACTTTGCAACAAAACGAAGGTTATTAAGAGGGTGGTAGAAAGGGTTCTCTTTCAATAGTTATTCTTAAAAATGGGCATGATAATGAATGCCCATTTTTTATTATCTCTCTCACGGGCGATAATCAGAGTGTTGGAATCAGAATAAATATCTGAAGAATATAGCGCAGAGAGCATCCTCATCGTAAATCATAAGGGTAAATCATCTTAGATATTCATTAAGTATTCGGTCAGGTTTTCATTCCGGCCGAGCTCCAGCTTCTTTCTTAACCGGTACCTGCTGATTTCAACACCGCGGACGGAGATATTCATTAGCGGAGCGATCTCCTTGGTTGAAATATTCATCCTGAGGTAAGCACTCAGCCGCAATTCTTTGGGAGAGAGTCCCTGGTGTTTGTCCTTTAATCGCTCCAAAAACTCCTGGTGCACCTCATCAAAGTACCGGTCAAATACCTCCCAGTTCTTTTCGTTGTTAATATCCCTGTCGATTTTCCTGCTTATTTTTTTCAGCTCAGTTTCAACAAATTCACTTTTCGCTGCCTTGCTTAATTTTGATATCTCCTGTTTCAGGGAATTCAGGAATTTATTTTTCCTGATAATATGGTAGGTTGAGTTGGCCAGCTCCTTGTTCTTGTATCTCATACTGGATTCCAGTTTGTCGATCCGCAGTTGTTCAATTTCACGTTCTGCCCGCATCTGCTCTTCCAATAATATTTCTTCCTTTTTCTGAAATGCAGCCGTATGTTTTTGTTTTTCCGAGGACCTGATGTATTCGAACCTTTTCTTTAGATAGAACAGTCCAAGCACTGATACGCTCAGTAATAAAAACAGGTAAATAATATAGGCAATGGTTGACCTGTAATAAGGCGTTTCAATCGTGAAGGCAAAGCGATCCGATTCGTTGATTTTGTTGTAGATGTTTTTTGACCTCACCTCAAAAATATAGGACCCATCTTTTAGATTGTTGTATTCCTTCGTGGTTTGGCGTGTCCACTCCGACCATTCATCGAATTGTCCCACAAGCCTGAAGCTGTAATAAATGTTGTTTGCATTTTCCGGATCAGGGCAATTGAACTTAAAGGAAACAGTATTCCAATCATATGACAGCCTGAATTGTTCAAACGCCTGTTCGGGTTCCATCATCTTATTCCCATCATAAAAAAGAATGGAGTCCCTGTTTCTTTTGGTGATTTTCACCTTCTTAATATTTGTTTTTGTCTCGTAGAGAAAATCTTTGTTGATCGTTGGATCATAATGGATCAGT
>JAGYMF010000081.1 GCA_018400695.1 Bacteroidales bacterium
AAGGGAGAGTTGTGTCTTTCCGGGAGTCAGCTGACACGAGGCTACTGGAAGGATGAAGAGAAAACCGCTGCAGCCTTTTTTATCCCGAAGAGGGGGGGGAGGTCAGAGCGGTTTTACAGGACCGGTGACCTGGTGCAAAGGGATGAGGCGGGTGATTTTATGTATATCGGCCGATTGGATTCGCAGGTGCAGATCCAGGGATACAGGGTTGAGCTGGGTGAGATAGAGAAGCATGCGCGGGACCACCTGCAGGGTGCAAATGTGGCAGCCCTGGCCAGGTCCGGTCCGCAATCAGCCCCTGAAATAACCCTCTTCACTGAAAAAGCGCCTTCAGCAGAGAAGACCCTCATGCAATACCTGGAGGAGCAACTTCCAGTATACATGCTGCCAAAACAGATCATTGACCTGGATGTTTTCCCTAAGTCAGCCGGCGGTAAGATCGACAGGAAAGCATTAGAAAAAAATCTGACAGATGGACCTGCGTAAAGAGACAACAGTAAACCTGTATCACTTTTACGGGGAGATCGCCTCAATGGCCGGAGCGAGAGGCGGGGAGATCTGCGGGATTCCCTATACGGGAGATGGATCAGCAGGATGGCCGGCTTATCTATTGGGTGGAGCTGCGGTTGACCGGGAGACGATGGACCAGGTGGCGAAGGCGATCGTGGAGGGCAGCGTGCCCCCTTTCTGGATCCGTGAGTGTGGGGACGAGGATGATTTTGAGGCCCTTGCACAGGCAAAAGGCATCAGGCCGATCAATCGATGGACAGGCATGCAACTGGTGGTTCCGGACGCCGGTTTCGTTGCGAACATTGATACTTCGGAAGCAAAAAGGCATGGCGGAGCGGCCGGAAACAATGCAGCGGTCAGCCACCATTCGGCGGTCAGCCACAGTACAGTGGTCAGGCAGGTTGCACCGGAGGCGTTGCCTGACTGGCTGGAACTGGTCAATACAGAAGTAATGACCAGCATGAAGATTGGTTGGTCGCGGATCGCATCCCTGGCGGGGTCAGACAAATTTCATTTTTTTGGCTTATGGCATCAGGAGACCCTGGTATCCACAGCCCTTTTGTATCTTGACCAGGGCATTGCGGGGCTCTATTTTATTGCAACAAGGAGCAGTGCGCGTGGAAAGGGGTTTGGTTATGCGGTGGTTTCGGCCGCCATAGACTATGGTTTATCGCAAGGTATTTCTAAGTTTGTACTGCATTCCACGCCCATGGGGATCCCCTTGTACAGAAAACTGGGATTTGTTGCGAACGCCACCTATGGCATTTACTGGATGCTGGGAAAAAGATGATATGAACAACATGGATGAGATAAAGGCCACATTGACCAGTGTTTTTGAAACGGTGTTTTCCGATGCAGGAGCGCTCACCGACGCCACTACTCCGGGGGATGTCCGAGGCTGGGATTCCCTGAACCACATTGTATTGCTCAATGCTGTGGAGGAGCGGTTTGGCATTAAATTCGAGCTGGAGGAGATCCTTTCGATGCAGAGCTTTGGAGAGATCTGCTCGGGGGTCGAAAAAAAGTTATCTGACCGATGAGGTACCTGACAGTTAAGGCATCGGAGCTCACCGGGTTTGCGGAACAACGCGCTGCCACCGACACGCCTGTGCTTCCGATCACCCCCTGGCGCGCAAAGAGTCAGGCCGCCAATCCCTGCGTTCAGCCGGACGATATCCTTTTGATTGTGGCCATGGATAACCAGGATGAAGTGGCAGGGTACATCGGAATGTTGCCGACGGATTTTTCCGGGGTGCTGAAGGAGCGCGTTTTCTGGAACAGCTGCTGGTGGGTGACGGAGCGTGCCGGGGCAGCGGTATCGATGACCCTTTTTTCGATGTTTCTGAAGCATGCCGGAAGGCGGGTGGTTTTTTCAGATATGACAGACCGGACGGCCCGGATTATTGCCGGGATGGGTGGTTTTGTTGTGGCACGGCGCGAGGGGGTGGTCTTGCGGATCAGGTCAGCCTGCCACCAGCGGATCATGCACAGAGGACTAAGGGTCCCCGTGCTGAAATTGGCTGCGTATACCGGGATTTTCAGGCTTGCAGACCTGTTGCTTAATGGATTTTCGGCCAATCCCGCTATAAGAACACCGGGGCAGGAAAAGGGAAGTTGCAAGGTGACTGTTTGTCGAAAGATGGAGGCACAGCATGCTGCGTTTATCAGGGCAAACCGGGCATCGGGATTCAGTGTGCCGGGGGAGCGGGAGTTTGACTGGTGGTGTGATGCGCCCTGGCTGGTTCGTTCCGGTAGGGAGACGGAGAGAATCGCGCGCCGCTACTATTTCAGTGCCCTGGCAGGTAGAAACGAACTCAGGTTGCTGGAGGTGGAGCAGGACGGGGAGCTGATGGGGTTGGCGATTGTGAGCAACCGGGATGGGGTGGTGAAGCCCCATTATCTTTTTCAAACGCCTGGTGCCGGAAGTTTGTTTTATGGAGCGTTGGTGCAACATTTGATTGCGGAGAAGGGAGTACACACCATCATCACGTTTCATCCTGGACTTACTGCATATATCAAACAGGGTCATATTGCTGGAGGAAAAATAAAGGAGCAAAGCCGGCATACAGGTTATGCTGAAGCACTTGCCGGGAGTACCGGAGCGGTGTTTGAATTTCAGGATGGCGACGGGGATTATATCTTCACATGATTTTCCGGTCTACTCGTTCGCTATCAGCCGGTCGAGATCTGCTTCGCTCAGGTTGGTATCCATTACTGTATCATTTTCACATTTCACGGTCCTGGCAGGGAATTTTTTGATCATGGTATAATTGTGGGTTGCCATGACGACGGTGCGTCCGCTCATTGATATATTGTACAGAATATGCATGATCTCTGCGGAGGTGGCCGGGTCAAGGTTACCGGTAGGTTCGTCGGCAAGGATGATCTCCGGGTTGTTCAGCAGGGCCCTGGCGATCACTACGCGCTGCTGTTCACCTCCCGATAGCTGGTGCGGCATCTTGTACCCCTTGGCGTTCAGTCCGACCATTGTCAGCACTTCGTCGATTCGTGCCTGGATCTCTTTCTTGTTTTTCCAGCCGGTGGCGCGCAGCACGAACTCCAGGTTGCGGCTGACAGACCGGTCGTTCAGCAGTTTGAAGTCCTGGAAAACGATACCCAGCTTTCTTCTCAGCCGGGGGACCTCCCTGCGCTTCAGCTTTTCCAAACTGAATCCAGCAACCGTTGCATAGCCTTCCAGGAGGGGGTATTCAGCATTGATGGTTTTGATGAGGCTGGTTTTTCCGCTTCCTACTTTGCCTATGACATAGACGAATTCATTCTTCCCTACAGTCAGGTTGACATCTGACAGCACCAGGTGGTTGTTGACCTGGATGTTTGCGTGTTCGAAGGATATGATCGTTTCTGTGGACATGTGATATTATGCTTCAGGATGCTAAAATAGTTAAAACCCGTTGAAACCCTCTTTAATAAGTAAAGATTTTCTCCGGCAATAAAAATTAACATCATGGTGTTAATTAAAAAGGGAAAGTTACAAAAAAGCCCCCTTGGATAATGCTTACTTTTACAGGATAATGGAAAGATTATGAAGCAACCGATTTTTTGCTTGGTTACGGGAGCTTTTCTGCTGGTGACCCTCTCTTTGTCAGCGCAGAAAAATGCAGCCTATCACTTTGCCGATGAGAATCTCTACAGGGGTATAGTGTTGTATGAGAAGGAGAAATACGGTGCAGCGCGTGAACTGTTCAGCTCGTTGATTGAGCAGACGGAGGGGGAGGAGACGCAGTTGCGTGCCGAAGCGATGTATTACCATGCCATGTGTGCCATCCGTCTTTACAACAGGGATGCGGAGTACCAGGTATACAGGTTCATCGGTGAGCATCCGGAGAGTCCGCATGTCAATGATGTCTGTTTCAGCCTGGCCAATTATTTTCATTACCGCATGAACTGGGCACGGGCGGTGATGTGGTACAACAAGGTTGACAGGTCCCGGTTGGCGCTTGAAGAGAAGGGCGAATACTATTTCAAGAAGGGGTATGCATTCTATATGCGGAAGGATTTTGAGAATGCCCGTGTCAATTTCTATGAAATCCTGGAGGTGGATTCACCTTACACTGCACCGGCAACCTATTACTATTCACATATTCACTATGAGGAGGAGAATTACGAGACAGCGTTGATGGGGTTCAGGCGGATTGATACGGATCCGTTGTTTACAAAGATTGCGCCGTACTATATCTCACAGATCCTGTACCTGCAGAAAAAATATGATGAGGTGATCGGTTATGCTCCCCGGTTGATGGATTCCATTTCGGACAAGCGGCGTGGTGAGATGGCCAAGATCATTGGAGAGAGTTATTTTATGGTTGAGCAGTATGGTGAAGCGGTGCCCTACCTGGAGATCTACAAGGACAACACTTCAGGTTATTCTTTGAAGGACCGGTACCAGATGGCATTTGCCTACTATCAGAACCGTCAGTACAGTGAGGCGCGCGATATTTTTGAAAAGATCACCTACCGGGAGTCTGAGATAGCGCAGAGTGCGCTTTACCATTTGGCCGACTGCTACCTCAAGCTGCAGAATAAGAACAAGGCGATGACCGCTTTTGGTGAGGCCTCCAAGATGGATTATGACCAGAAGATCCAGGAGGATGCGTTGTTCAACTACGCCAAGCTGGCATTTGAACTGTCGTACGATCCTTTCAATGAGGCGATAAAGGCGTTCAACCGTTATATTTCCTACTATCCCACCTCAGATCGCATCGATGAGGTGTATAATTACCTGGTGATGGCTTATATGCAGACCAGCAATTTCAGTATGGCACTGGCGTCGCTGGAGAAGATACGTTACCGTGATGAGCAGATTGAAAAGGCGTATCAGAAGGTGGCCTTTTACCGGGGGCTGGAGTTATACAACAACCTTCGGTTTATTGAGGCGGTCGATATTTTCGACCGGTCTTTGGAATACGGGCAGCATGACCCTGTGATCAGGGCCCGCACCTACTACTGGTTGGGGGAGGCGGCATACCGTGCCGGAGATCTGACGATGGCGCGTACCTATTTTAATGAATTTCTGAAGGAGCCGATGGCAGCGGTTCAGGATGAGTATAGGCTGGCCAATTACAGTATGGGGTATATCGCGTTTGACCAGGAGGCGTATGCGGAGGCTGAGACGTGGTTTGCTAATTATACACGCCTGGGAAAGGAGAGCGATACGCAGATTCTTTCGGATGCTTATAACCGGCTGGGCGACTGTAAATTTATTCAGCAGGATTACTGGAGGGCGATTGAGCAGTACAATGAGGCTATCCGTTTGGGACGGTCTGACAGGGATTATGCACTTTTTCAGAAAGGGTTTACCTATGGGATATTGAACAGGCCGGAACAGAAGCTTGAGGTCATGCAGAGCATTGTGACCGAACAGCCCAACTCGCCTTACGTTGATGATGCCCTTTTTGAGACGGGCAGAACATTTGCGGCCCTGGGGAACAGCAGTGCTGCAATTTCGGAATACCGGCAGATCGTAGAGGAGTTCCCAAACAGTATTTACCTTAGCAAAGCGCTGAACCAGCTGGGACTGATCCACTTCAACCAGGGGGAATATGGTGAGGCGATGGATTACTACACACGTGTGGTGAAGGATTATCCCGGGTCACCTGAAGCTGACAATGCACTTCAGAGTCTGGAGAGCATCTATGTCCGCAACAACAACATCGATGGCTACCTGGCCTTCATCAACGAACTTGGCCGGGATATTTCATCCATGCAGCAGGACTCACTCATGTATGCTGCGGCAGAAAACGCCTACAGCAAAGGAGATTGTGAAGAGGCGATCCTGTCGCTTGATAGGTACCTGGGCAAAAATCCAAATGGCAATTTCCGGCTGAATGCCCACTATTATAAAGCCGATTGTCATCTTAAACTGAACCAGCCCGATAAAGCGATAGGTTCACTGGATTTTATTGCAGAACAGCCCCGGAACATGTTTTCTGAATTGGCGCTCGTGGCTTCATCGAGGATCCATTTTGATAATGGCACCTACAATCTCGCAGTCAACCAGTACCTGAGGCTCCTGGAAATTGCGGGAGAGCCTGCACATATCAGGGAGGCGGCAGTGGGAGTGATGCGCTGCTATTACCTGCTGGAGGAGCATTCCAATGCGGTTTCTGCTGCAACGGATGTGTTGAATATTGAAAAGGTTTCTGCAGAGGTAAGGCGAGAGGCCTGGTACAAAATTGCCAGCTCTTACATGGCCATGAACCGGCCCGAGATGGCCATGGATTATTACCGGAAGAATGCCGTTGATGTGACTTCCCTGGAAGGTGCTGAATCCAAATACATGGTGGCCGAGATCATGTACAGGAACGCTTTTACAGCTGCAGCGGGGTATAACCGGGACAGCCTGCTGGCAGTGGAGGCTGAAATTTTTGATTTCATCGACCAGAATACACCCCATCAATACTGGATGGGCAAGGCTTTCCTGTTGCTTTCGGATGTGTATCTTGGCATGGACGATGAGTTTCAGGCCATCCATACACTGAAAAGTATCATTGATTACTATACCATTCCGGATGATGGGATCGTTGAGGAGGCCAGGAAAAGACACGACAACCTGGCATCAGGTGTTGACAGTGAGATGACTGATGAACCTGAATCAACGAACGATCCTGAGTAAAGAGTGATAAAAAAACGAATTATGAAACCTTCATCATTGAGCATTTTAATTTGGCTTCGCCGAGCTAAAGGTTCTGAGGAAGCAAGCACAATAGGGCATGAACATATTGCACGAAGCGCAAGGAGTATTGATGAAGGTTCGCCGAGCACCTTTATAAAATAAATATTCTGCGAGGCAACTAATTCCTGAAAGAAAAATGAAATCTATAACTAATTAAAACATAGAACTTTAAATAAGATATATACGAATGAAAGAGTATACAAAGGTCCTGCTTTTTATCATGTGTGTGATGCCGTCCGTTTTGTTTGGGCAGCAGGAGGAGGTACGCGTGGTAAAACCATACAATCCCACCCTTTCCGGAGCAGAGAAGATTCAGCTTCTTCCCCAGATTGGCGAAGCGGTGCCATATGAGGCGCCGGCATTTGAATATAAGATCTTTCCGAGACGTTTTGAGACCGGGTTCCGGCTAACCCCCATCAATCCGGCCCGTATGGTTAAGCCGGATCTGGATAAACTCTATAAGAGTCAGCTGACCCTTGGAGGGGGAAATTACCTTACACCGCTGGCAGAGCTGCGGATCAACCAGGTGCGATCGTCTGCCGGAACCTTTGGCGTGTTGATGAGGCACCATTCCATGAACGGTCAGGTAAAGCTTGACAATGAAGCAAAGGTGGATGGCGGGTTCAATGAGAGCAGGCTGGAATTTTATGGGAGCAGATTCGGCAAGCGAATCATATTTGACTATAAGGCTGGCGCATCCTACGACAGCTATGTACATTATGGTGTTGATACAGCGTTTGCAGATACGGTGTCCAGGGAGGAGATGAACCATCCTTACCTGGATGCTTATGGCGAAGTTCGTTTTCAGTCAGCCCGTCCGGATTCGTTCCACCTTGAGTATGACGGGATGCTGAGGTATCATTTTTTCGCGCATGATTTTAATGAGATGGAACATGGGGCCGTCTTCGACGGATCTGTGAGCCAGATTTTGAAGGATTTCAGGGTAGGCAGCGACCTGGGTGTGGGTTATTACGGTCATCCCGGGGGATGGGATACCCTCCTTACGAACCAGTTTATCGTGCATGTTAATCCCTATATTTCGAAGTCCGGTTCAGAGTGGATGTTCCGGGCAGGATTTAACACCTATACAGAGATTCGTAACGGCCAGGCAACGCCCAGGTTTTATGTGAAGGGAAAGTTCTCGTTCAATATTGTCAGGGAAGT
>JAGYMF010000082.1 GCA_018400695.1 Bacteroidales bacterium
GGTGCTGCTGCGCGATGTTGCCACGGTCTCTTTCAGTCCGAAAGAGAAGCAAAATGCAGTGATGCTGAACGGGGAGCCGTGTGTCGGGTTGAGCATCTATAAAGAGATGCGGTACAATACGGTAAAGGCGGTAGATGACCTGAAGGTTGCGCTGGAGGATATGGAACAGTCGCTGCCCGGATTTACCTTCACCATCGTGGAGGACCAGGGGCGGTTTATCTCCGGTGCCATCGGGGAAGTGAGGGACAGCCTGATTGGCGGTATTATCCTGGCTGTGTTTGTGCTGATGCTGTTCCTGCGGCGTATCGGTCCAACTGCGATTGTAAGTGCGGCCATTCCGATATCGATCATTGCCACCTTTGTGTTGATGTATTTTACCGGGCTTACCCTGAATATTATGACGCTCGGAGGACTGGCACTCGGGGCGGGGATGCTGGTGGACAATGCCATCGTGGTACTGGAAAATATCTTTCGGAACCATGAGGCGGGAAGGAGTGCAGATGATGCGGCAGTGGTTGGGACTTCGCAGGTCGGGGGTGCGATTATCGCCTCTACGCTGACGACCATCGTGGTGTTTATTCCTATTGTATACCTGCATGGCGCTTCTGGAGAATTGTTTCGTGAACAGGCTGTTACCGTGGCGTTTTCATTGCTGTGTTCGCTTTTTGTGGCCATCCTTATAATCCCCATGCTCTATTCCAGGCTCTACCGGAAAAAACAACCCTTCAGCAGTGAAATAAAAAAATCTGTAAAATTTACCGGGTATGGAAGGTTCCTTGGCAGGACGCTTGACAGGAGAGGCTGGATATTGCTGGGGGCTGCACTCCTCATGGTGGCAGGCTGGTTTATGCTGAAACAGACCGGCAGTACGTTCATGCCCCATGCTGATACCCGGGAGTTTTATGTGGATCTGCAGATGCCCGAGGGAACGCAGCTGGAAAGGACCGTGGGAGCAGTGCAGACCCTGGAAAACCTGCTTCGTGAGGTTTCCGGTGGGGAGGTAGAGATGATCTACAGCGAGATCGGGCCTGCTGCGGGGCTCACCTCAGGAGGAGAGACGGTGTTTGATGACCAGAACATGGCGACGATCAAGGTGGTGCTTCAGCAAAAGGGAACCATCGGTACCGCGGCCATGGTGGCATCGCTTTCAGAATATTACAATGGCGATCAGAATTTTTCGGTGCAGTTCAGACAGGAGGAGACCGCGCTTCAGTCGATTCTCGGAACAGGTGGAGCACCGTTGGTCGTGGAGCTGAAGGGTGATGATATGGATGTACTGGAGGGGTTGAGTGAGGCGGTGATACAGCAGCTTCAGGGAATCCCGGGTGTGTTCAATATCGCATCTTCGGTTGAGGGGGGCGCTCCCGAAGTGGAGATTGTCATTGACCGCTACCGCGCCGGACTGATGAATGTGGATGTGAACACGCTGATCGGTCGTGTGAGTGAAAAGTTGCAGGGCGTTAATGCCGGCCAGATGAATGTGAAGGGGGAGCTCACAGATATAACACTGAAGCTGGGAGATATCTCCCTGCGGGACCTGGAGATGCTGACCATTACGGTGAACAACGCAGAGGTTCTGCTTCGGGAACTTGCGGAGATTAAAATTGGAACGGCACCAAAGGAGATTCTGCATAACAACCAGAACAGGATTGTTGAGATTACGGCAGACCTGGCAGATGAGGTGCCGCTTGACCGGATGGCGGAGCGTATCGACAGTGAACTTGCGGGGATCAGTTTTCCCGTGGATTACACGTACAAAATTTCGGGCGAGGAGGCCATGCGAAAGGATTCCATGGGGAACCTGATGTTCGCCCTCCTCCTCTCGCTCATCCTTGTCTATATGGTGCTGGCAGCACAGTTTGAAAGCCTCATACACCCGTTTACGATTTTGCTGACAGTCCCGCTGGCTGTTGTCGGGGCCGTGGCGATCTTTTTTATCATGGGACAGCCCCTGAATATCATGGCGATTATTGGAATGATCATGCTGGTAGGTATCGCGGTGAACGATTCTATTATCCTGGTGGATGCGATCAACCAGTTCAGGAGAGAGGGGATGGCGCTGAAGGCATCGATCGTAGCGGCAGGACAGCGAAGGGTGCGCCCGATTATTATGACCACGCTGACCACTATCCTGGCGCTGCTGCCGCTGACCTTCGGGTTTGGGGAGAGCGCCTCCCTCCGGTCACCCATGGCCTGGGCAGTGATCGGAGGACTTACCACCTCGACGCTGCTGACATTGGTAGTGATACCAAGCATCTATATGCTGTTCGCAACAATGGGTACGAAACGTGTTATGACAAATATGGCAGATGGCGAATAAGCACTTCATCATACAGCGAAAAGTGTTGATATCCATGTTGTTCCTTGCAACAACAATGCTGGGGTACATCTCCTTCAGGCAGCTGGATATGGAGATCATTCCCAATGCGGAGTTGCCGATGCTTTATGTCCAGGTAAATGCCTCCAGTGATATGACCCCGGAGTACATGGAGCAGGAGGCGATCATCCCGGTGGAGGCTGCTGTTGCCGCACTGGAGAATATCGAGCGGATCGAATCCACTGCCGGCAGAAGGCGGGGGATGGTAATGATCTATTATGAGGAGAAGACGGATCTGAAGTATGCGTACCTGAAAATGGATGCGTGTGTGGCATCCCTGCGGAGTACGTTGCCGGATGAATTTACACTGCGTGTGGAAAAGGTGGATACAGAAACCCGGTCCAACATCCTGATGAATCTGCAAACACTGGGCGAAGGGGGTGTTGACAGGGTCCGGAATTTCGTGGACCAGCATATCAGTCCCGAATTGCTGAATATTGAAGGGGTTGCTACAGTAAATGTCTATGGCGGCCGGCAGAAGTCAGTCGACATCATTCTCGACAGGCAGATGTGTGATGCCTACCGGATCTCCCCCGCACGGGTCAGGAATGTACTTTCACGGAACATGAATGTACGGCAGTACGGGGGGGTGATCAGGGAAAAGGGACACCGTTATTTTGTGTACCTCAATGCTGAATATGAGCAGATATCCCAGATCGAAGATTTGGTGATTGGTCAGGGCAGGAATGCGGTACAGCTGAAAGATATTGCCACCGTATATTATGGTGAGAAAGAGGTGGAGAGTATCAGCCGCATAAACGGCAAGGATGCGGTTTCCATGCAGCTGGTTCACGACGCCCAGGCCAATATCATCGACCTTTCGCACGCGGTGAGGGAGAAGATCAGTCAACTGAACCGGGACAATGCCCAGTTAGGTATTGAAGTGATTATCCAGGACGATACCGCCGGGACCATGGAGCGCAACATCGATCAGATCATCAACCTGGCGGTGCTGGGAGGATTGCTGGCGGTCTTTGTATTATGGGTCTTCCTCCGCAACATCCGACTGGTGACGGTCGTGGCACTGGCCATCCCTGTCTCCATCTTCTCCGCATTCAATTTTTTCTTTGCCTATGATATCACCATCAACAGCCTTACCCTCATGGGGATTGCATTGGCTGTGGGGATGCTGCTGGATACATCTATTGTGGTCCTGGAGAATATTTACCGTCTCAGGTCAACCGGTGTGGGCAATTCAGAATCAGTGGTCAGGGGAACCGGTGAGGTGTGGCGCGCCATCGTTGCAGCCACGCTGACCACGATCGCGGTGTTTGTACCCTTTCTTTTCTCTTCAGATACACTGATCAGGCTGTTTGGTAAACATATCGGTGTTTCGATCATCTCCACCCTTATCGTCTCCCTGTTGGTCTCTTTGTTGCTGATCCCCATGGTGGTCAATTTGCTGCTTTCGCGCAGCCGGCAGCGGAAAAAGGAGGTGTACAGGGAGGTGTCGCTCGACAATCATGGGATCAGGATTTACCTTTCCATACTCAAGACGGCGATCCGGAATCCTGGTCCGGTGATCATCGGCGTTGTTGTATTGTTTTTTCTGACCATAGGGATTTCGACCACAGTTTCCGTGAACAAGCTGACAGAGCTGGAGACGGACCAGGTCAGCCTGTATGTCACCATGCGGACCGGTACCACACTGGAAATGACAGATGATGTGGTGGCGCAGATTGAGCAGGTGCTGATGGAAGTGGAGGAACGCAAGGAGGTCATTTCAAGTATTGAAGAGGAGGAGGCGATGGTAACGCTTCTGTTGCAGGATGATTACCGGTCAGTAAATAACCGGTCGTTCGGGGAGATCCAGGCGGATATCATGAAAAAAATGGAGGATATTCCGGCAGACGATATCAGTACCTCAGCTGCTGAAAGCACGGGCTCCTCGCGCGGAGGTCGAGGTGGCAGCAGTAACACAGGGGGAACAGCAGGATTACAGCGCCTGATGGGTATTGGTGTAGATGAGGAGTACATAGTGCTGAAGGGACAGGATTTTGAGTTGATGGTGGAGGTGGCGGAGGATCTTGATGCATACCTGGAGGAGCTTGACAATATCCGGTCGGTAAGGCTTTCTGTCAGGGAAAACCAGCCTGAAGTACACCTTGACCTGAACAGCTTGCTGATGTCGGGTTACGGGATCACCGTGAGCGAGGTGAGGGAAGAGCTGAATGCTTTCCAGAATGAGATCAGTTCGGGGGTGAATTTCCGGCAGGGAGATGAGGAATATGAAATCGTGATCAGGTATGATGATGTCACGGACGAAGATGCCAGTGAGGAGAAGACCATCGGTGAGCTTCGGGAGCTTGATATTCCGGATGCAGAGGGAGCGAATGCCTATGCGTTGCAATCCATCTCGGATGTCTATTTTGCACGTGGAATGCGGGAGATCTCCCGCGTCAACCAGGAGAAACAGGTGGAGCTGCGTTACCGTTATACTGATGATGTATACGATGCCAATGCGTTGCTGGAGTATGCCCGGAGTGAAATCTCCACGGTCATCGAAAACGCCGGTATTCCGTCAGGCGTTGCTGTTGAAATGGTACAGGAGGATGCGGGCCTGGATGAATTCAGGTTGCTGTTCATAATTGCCCTCCTGCTGGTCTACATGATCCTTGCCGCACTGTTCGAGTCGTTCGTTACACCTTTCGTCCTGCTGTTGTCCATTCCTTTTGCGGCGATCGGTTCGTTCTTTCTCCTCACCATTACAGGGAACTCTTTGTTCAATGCCAACACCCTCATGGGATTCCTGATCCTTTTGGGTGTGGTGGTCAACAACGCCATCATCCTTATCGACTTCATCAATATCCTCCGCAGCCGCGGCTACCGGAAAACCAGGGCGATGATGCTTGGGGGCATGTCGCGTGTCCGTCCTATCCTTATTACCACCATCACCACCTGCGTGGCCATGCTGCCGCTGGCGATGGGTCAGGCGGAGTATGTCAAGGCGATCGGTCCCCCGTTTGCCATTACGGTAATCGGCGGACTAAGTGTGAGTACCGTCCTCACGCTGGTATTTATCCCGATGCTGTACAACGGACTGGAGCAGGCACTTGCATGGTTCAGGGACCTGCGGCTGGTAACAAGGATTGCAATTATTGTACTCATCATCGCAGGCATCTTCCTGGTACAGGTTGGTGTTGCGCAGTTTATCTGGCGTATTGCTGCCTGGCTGATCGTCGTTACCGGGATACCGTTCGGATACTGGTTTGTTGCCAGCAGCCTGCGAAAGGCCACCCAGCGGATCATTTCAGAGGAGGAGGAGCTGAAGATTGAGATTGCCAACCTGGTAAAGATCTATGGAAGAGAGAAAAAGGCGGTCCGCGAGTTTGCGGCTGTTAGAAGGATGAATGTGCTGAAAAAAGGCAAAAATGCCGGGTTAAAGCCGAATTTCGATGCACTGATCTGGCAGATTCCCCTCCTGGCATTCCTGGTCTGGTTTTCATGGTTCTACCTGGTAAGCAGCTTCTGGCAGCTGATTACTGTTGTGATTGTATACCTGTATATCCTTGTAATTATTAAAAACTTCCGGCGCTACTACAGGCAGCGCTGGATCGCCTGGTTGCACAGGGTCATTAAGGTTGCAGCGCCGTTGCTTGCGCTCATCTTGTTTATGAAGCAATGGGACAATTATGGGCTGACCATTTTTGCTGGTGTGGCCTGGTATTTGGGGCTTGCGGTGGATGGTAGTGCGTCGTTGCTAAGGCGGGATGATTTCGATGTGCAGCGAGTCAGAAAGGTGTTCCGTTGGTTTGTGCTTCTTGTCGGGTTGGTTCCGGGAATCGGTCGAAAGCGCGAAAAATTCAAGGCACTGAAAGGCATCTCCCTGGAGATTGGAACAGGTATGTTTGGGCTGCTGGGACCCAATGGAGCCGGAAAATCGACCATGATCCGGATTATTTGCGGGATTATGGAGCAGAGTTATGGAAAGATAAGGATTAACGGAATTGATACCCAGGCGCGAAGGGAAGAGTTGCAGGGGCTGATCGGCTACCTGCCGCAGGAGTTCGGAATGTATGAGAACATGCGTGCTGAGGCCTACCTGGAATACCAGGCCATGCTGAAAGGGATCGGTGATGTGGAAACCCGTCAGCAGCGGATCAGGGAGGTGCTGGAGGCCGTACATATGTGGGAACACCGGAAAAAGCGAATCGGGACCTATTCAGGAGGGATGAAACAGCGGATTGGCATTGCGCAGGTATTGCTGCACCTTCCGCGCATCCTGGTGGTGGATGAGCCTACCGCCGGACTGGATCCCAGGGAAAGGATCCGCTTTCGGAATCTCCTGGTGGAGCTGAGCCGCAGCAGGATCGTGATCTTCTCCACCCATATCATAGAGGATATCTCCAGTTCTTGTACCACCATGGCGGTGATCGACAGGGGGGAGGTATTGTACAACGGCACACCGGGCCGGATGACAGATATTGCGCGGGGGAAAGTATGGAGAGCACACCTGGATGCTGATACATTTGAGAAGGCAACCAGGGACAAGCAGATCATTCACCATATGCGGGATGGCGACAAGGTGAGGGTGCGTTGCCTATCGGCGCAGCAGCCCTTTGAAGGGGCAACTGAAGAGCCTCCGATGCTTGAGGATGCCTACCTGTGGTTGCTTCAGAGCAGTAAAGAAAAGATTAATTAAACGGATGATGAAACGATTCAGAACATTTATTATCAACCTGTTTAACATGGCGCGTTACAACATGCGGATTATATTTGGCGGTAAGTTTGTCTATTTCATTCTCGCCGCACTCATCTTTTTTCTGCTTTTTGGGACGATCATGGCTTTTGAAGCGAGAGAGATGGACCTGGCGGATATCTATGGTATCCTGCTGTTCCCGGCCATCCTGCTGGTCTTCTATCCATCTGCCTTTGGCATACAGAATGATGCTGACCAGCGGACCCTGGAGATCATCTTCGGCATCCCCGATTACCGGTATAAGGTATGGCTGGTGCGACTGGTCATGGTGTTGGTGCTGGTATTCATTCTTCTGATACCCTTTGCGCTGATCGCCTACTATGCACTGATGAGTTTTCCCCTGTTTAAGATGATATTCCAGCTGATGGTCCTGGTGATTTTCACCTCGTCGCTCGGTTTCATGGTCTCCACGTTGGTAAAAAACGGCAATGCCACGGCAGTCATCCTGGTAATTACCGGTCTCACCTTCCTGATCCTTGCCGAACCGCTGGAGGCGTCGCGGTGGAACATTTTTCTGAACCCCTTCAAAATACCCCGGGAGCTCAACGACATTGTCTGGCAGGAGACCATTCGTCAGAACCGCCTCTTTTTAGGAATCGCTGCCGTTGTTTTCCTGCTGTTCGGATTGCTGAACCTTCAGCAGAGGGAGAAATTTCTCTGATTTCCAGCATTTCAGCTTCGGCTGCTACTTTTGGATTTACCTGTTAGTCGATCCCCCGGTAAAGTGTCGGCACGGAGGAGCAGGTGGTCGGGACTGAAAAT
>JAGYMF010000083.1 GCA_018400695.1 Bacteroidales bacterium
TACCGAAAACGCCAAAGGCGATGACCAGGTAAAGGATTCCGATCATGATCATCCCGCTTTTATTGTCAGCTTCCATCTGCTGGATCATGGCCTCGTTCATTTCATGCCAGGAGACGATCCGTGTCGACGCTGGCAGTAAGGATTTCAGCCTTTCGGTAGTGGCATTGACGGATTTGTCGTCTGTTTTTTTGAGGTCCAGCGCTACAGAGGTCAGCATCCCTTCTGCATGGAACAGCTGCTGTGCGATATCCAGGGGAAGATATACAATTTTGTTGTCGATATCCGGCATTGGCTGTTTTACGATCCCTTTGATCTCATATTTGCCGGCAGCTGTTGTACCATGGTATCCCTGTCCAAGAAGAACCAATGTGTCTTTAATCCCCAGCTCCATAAATTCAGACAGCCGGCTTCCGATCCATACACCAGGTTCTCCTGTTCGTATGTCACCGTTCTGGAATTTGGAATGTTTTGTAATCACAGGTAGATGTGACTGATCCTTATCCGGATCCAGCCCCAGGTCGTTCAGTATACGGTTGAAGGTAGTATAGGATGTTCCCTCGAATTTTTCTGCAATCTCACGGGTTTTTGCTGGCAGGGAGTGCTCCTCTTTTATCTTTCTGACGGCTTTGGGTGACAATTGGTATTTTACTTTTTTATCTGCGATACCTGACATCTCCTGCTCCTTTTCGGGATCAATACCGAGGACCATGACCCCCTTGGTATTGGGACCGCTGGATGCGAGCATGAACGATTCAAACCTCGGAACAGCCTCCTTCACGTTCTGGTCCTCCAGCAACAGGGCCTTCAATTCACCGGTCCACGGAAGAGCATGGTCTACCGTCTTGTCGTTCCACCAATCTTCCTGCTGCACCTGCAGGTAACCGCTGTAGGATTCGATTGCATTGGTATACATGTGATCATAGGATCCGATCTGGAGTGATCTGAAAAATATTGCAAAGAAGACAGCAAAGAAGACCGAGGCGGCCGTGATCATGGTGCGCCGCCGGTTCCTCCATAAATTCCGCCATGCTATGATGTGATTCTTCATGGTGCGTGATTCGATTATACAGTTGGTTTAAAAACTATAATGTCCAGTCCTGCTTTCGTTGCTGGTTCAATGTTTATACTCTTACCTAACCCGTTTCATGTTCTGCTGCGAGAAAAAATTGTCTGGAATATCTTCATTGAACCGGATGCTGCGTATAATGAGAATCGTTTTATGACCCTCCTCCTCTTCAGGTATCATCTCTATCCGTGTTGGGATCAGGCGTCCGTCCATCATCTTAATGTCACTGCCGTTTTCTGTTCGCACGAGATAGCCATACTCATCATAGAGCTCAGCTTTCATAAAGAGGAAATCCTTCTTGTCGATCCACCTGACCTGGTGTCCCCAGATGACGGCAGCATCTTCCTTTGCTGTCATTCTGATCCTGTAGCATGATCTTCCCTCAATAACACTGTCACCAGCAAATTCATGGATGTAATCGTCTACGATGGAGGACTCCTTTAAAATATCGTCATTCGTGTAGTCGGAGCCCATCCATCCCTGCGACATCATGGCTGGAGGAAGCTTGATGAGCCTGCTGATGGAAGGGTTCCAGCTCCACATCTCATTTTCTCTTTTCAGAAAGGTTTGTCCTTTTTCACTTGCCGGGGATTTGATCAGTGTCAGCGCATACGAAGTCCCCTTTGTCCAGCTTTTAAACTCCACAGTCCGTTTCCATGATGGCCGTTCAATGATCATCGTCATCTCAGAAATCCCCGATTCTTCACCGTTGAACTGGTTATCCGCCTTTTGAATGATCTCACTTGCCGTAAGATCCTGCGCAGCAACATTTGTCAGCAGTGTCAGCAGCATGCATATGGCCGGCAGCCCGTGTTTTATTGTTTGTGTCACAACGTAATATTTTTATTAAACATTAAATAATCAGGTTTTTATATCATCAAGTTAAAAAAAAGCTCATATGATTCTCATACGGTTGTTTCCTGTTTGAATTATTCTGCTTACGTATATGTGTGTATAATTCTCTCTTCAAATCTCTTAAACAGCGCTTCAGGTATATCGGCCAGATCGTTGTAAAACAACATCATGAGTGCAAACCCCTCGATGGTCACTGAAAGATGAAAAACCTCGAGCATTGGATCCTCAAACCCCATGTTTTTGAAATAGACGCCGAGTATATCAAAATAGCTGGCAATCAAACCAGTCATCTCACTATTCTTCAAAAATTCCTTAATATTCGGTTGAATGATCAGGCCGAAAAACTGGGTCCAGTAAACTTTATTTTCCTCCATTAACCGGAATGTGCTGCGAATGAAATGCGCAAATTCTTCTGCCGTGAGTATGCCATCCCTGTTACGGTCAAAGGATTGGATAATTTTGTCAATGCCCTCCTCTACAATGGCTTTCAGCAGCGACTCTTTGCTGTCAAAGTAATTGTACATTAACCCTTTTGATATTCCTGCATGTATGGCCAGTTCGGCAATCGAGACATGCCCGTACCCTTCGCTGGAAAACAGCCTAAGTGCAACGGACATGATCTGCTTTTTCCTCTTTCCCCTGATCTCCAGGTGTCTCTTTTCTCTATCCGCCATAATTATTGACTGAACGTTCAGTCAAATATAAGTAATTCCTCCTCCCACGTCAAGTATTCGGCAAGTTTTTTAATATCATTGTAACTTTTTATAACTTACATCGTCATAATGGCGGAACCCTGGAACTAAATGACGTTAGAAGAGTATAACAATGCAGTTGATGAGTATGCTGACAATTTATACAGGTTTGTCCTGAAAAATTGCAGGGACGAAGCGCTGGCAAAGGATGTTGTGCAGGATGCATTTGAGAAGCTTTGGATCAAATTGGATACTGTGGAGGGTGAAAAGGTGAAGTCGTACCTTTTTACAACGGGCTATCATACTTTGCTCGACAGTTTGAAAAAGGAGAAACGGATGACAACACTCGACCAGCAGGAGCATGATCGCCATAGCCATACAGACCAGTATACCGGAATGGCAGAAGTACTGCAGGATGCTTTGGAACGGTTGTCGGAGATACAGCGAACAGTGATCATGCTGCGCGATTATGAGGGTTATTCGTATGAGGAAATTGGTGAAATTACCGGTTTAACAGCATCACAGGTGAAAGTCTATATCTACCGGGGAAGAATCTGTCTTAAAAGTTACCTGGTAAATATTGAAAATATAATTTAGATCAGAAAATGAGTATCAGCAGAGACAATTACGAAGCCTATTTCCTGGATTTCACAGAAGGGCGGCTTATGCCCGGACAGGAGGAGGAGCTGCGCCGTTTTCTTGAATCTAATCCTGATCTCGCAAAGGAACTGGAGCTTTTCACTTCACATAAAATCCGTCCTGAAAAAATCCCCTTCCCCGGAAAAGAGTCAATGAAGAAGAAGTTTCCCGAAGGTCCGGAGCAGGTGTCCCCGGAGAATTTTGACATGTTCTGTGTAGCCTATCTGGAAAATGATCTTACACTGCAGCAAAAAGCTGTTTTTGAGGCCTACCTTTCCGGTCATCCTGATGCAGAGAGGGAGCTTATTGCATTCAGGCGTACTTTTTTAGAGGCTGAACACCTTGTTTTTCCGGCGAAGAACAGCCTGAAAAGGCGGAAGCCAGGAATAGACGGGCGACGCATCTGGGTTCCCCTGGCTGCAGCGGCTGCCATTGCTCTTTTTGTGATTGTGTCACAGCCGGTAGAGAAGGATCCGCTGGAGATAGCTGCGCTACCCGAACCTGATAAAAAGGAGTCGGTGGTGAAAGAGAAAGAGCCGGAAACAGAACACATTTCCAGTCCTTCTGCTGTGACACTGAAGGTGATCCGCAACGTGACCAGTCCGGCCCCGGTTTCTACGTATAAAAAGGCGCAGGAAACTATCGAACCCAAATCGCTTCAGACTTCTGAAACGGATGAGGGCAGGCAACAGCCGGTTCAACGAATTGCTGGTTCCGGGATGCGTGCATCAGACGGAACATATTTCGCGGTAAACTATGACCAAATTGAGATGAAACCCGTTTCTCCCATTACGGTAAACAGTAGCTCATTATCACTGATCAACCAGGCGCGGACGCGAATCAGACAGGCGGCCAAAGAAATTATTGAAGAGGAGGACGATCTTCTCTGGAGCCTGGCCAGTAACGGATTGAAGGAGATTAACAGGATCCGGACTACTGGAACGGAATTGCAGGCCAGCAGAAATGAGCAGGGTGAAATTTCAGGCATTATGTTCAGATCCCGATTTCTGAATGTCACCACCCCTGTAAACAGGCAGGAAGATTAACATCTTTAACTATCTTAGCTCAAAAATTGGGTTTGAACAAAGGATTGGTTATACGATCGACCGGCAGCTGGTATGATGTCAGGAATGACGAAGGAGATTTAGTTCCCTGCAAGATTAAAGGCACGTATCGCATCAGGGGCATCCGGGCAACAAACCCGGTGGCGGTCGGAGATGAGGTAAGCTATATATTGCAGGACGACGGCTCGGGTATGATTACGGATATCAGTGAACGGAAGAACTATATTATCCGCCGTGCCACCAATCTTTCCAGGGAATACCAGCTGATCGCTTCCAATATCGATCAGGCACTTTTGATGATCAGCATTACCCGCCCAGTTACCCACCTGGCTTTTATTGACAGGTTCCTGGTTTCTGCCGAGGCCTTCAGAATTCCCGTAATTCTTGTTTTTAATAAAACAGACCTCTATATCAAAGAGGAAAGAGCAAAGATGGATGAATGGATCCGAACCTATGAAAAGATCGGGTACCGCACCCTTGCTGTATCACTGAAAACGGGTTACAATCTGGATATACTTGAAGAAGTACTGGCTCATGCCGTTACCGTAGTCACCGGTAATTCAGGCGTGGGAAAATCTACCTTGCTGAACCATCTCGATCCTACACTGGATTTGAAAACCAAGGCGCTGTCCGATCTTCATAAATCCGGTCAGCATACAACCACCTATGCGCGGATGTATTTTATGGACTCAGGTGCAAGAATCATTGATACGCCTGGAATCAAAGGTTTTGGAATGGTGGATATTGATAAAGAGGAGCTGTTTCATTTCTTTCCGGAAATTTTCAGGCACAGCCATCAATGCCGGTTCCACAATTGTCTGCATATCAATGAACCTGATTGCGCTGTTCTGAAAGCGGTTTCAGAGGGAGACATCAGCCGTAACAGGTACTTGAATTATCTTGGTCTCTTGGATGATATGGGAGACAAATACCGAAAATAGATCGGTTTCTTTCTGATAAATATGTATTTTTAAATGTTTTATCGAATGTTTGGAGTTTTATATTGTCCTTTTACATGAAATACTTACGTATACTTAAAATAATTTTGGTTCAGTGAAAAATGTATCCCTTCTTGTTTCGTTGTGCCTGGCATTGATTATTGCGTTGAACGTGTTCTCATTTGTCAACATTAATCAGCGTTTTATCTCGTTTTTGAACTCTTCCCTCGAACAGCAGACAACGCTTTGTGGTAATTATATGGAGACACAGCTCGAGAATTTCGAAAGTGATCTCAACAGGCTCCTGTATGATTACAATTTTTCTGATCTTTTCAAGGATAAGCAGGAGATGGAGATAAGCAAGCAAAGCCTGCAGGTCTTTTATTCCAAATACAGGGACCTGGTCACCAACATTTTTATTTTTGATAACAAGAAAAACTATTTCGGAATTTATGTAAATGAACGGGATCAGTTTGTAATAGACACTTTCGCCCGTCAGCGTCAACAGGATCTTTCTCCAAGAGATAAGGTCGCTAAAGTCGATGGAAAGTACCTTTATCACTATCCCTATTTCGAAAATGATCAGGTAAGCGGAAACATTATTGTTGAGGTCGATTTTCAAAGATTTGCAAGCAGCGTTTTCTCCTTTTTTCCTGTTGGCAGGACCATTTCTTACCAATGGGTGCTGAATGCCGATGGTGAGGTCCTCAGTGCAGCTTTTCCCGGGAGTTACGAAGTCTCTGCTATAGAGGCTATCGCTGACAGTATTGATATGTTTTCCACAGGGCTGATAAAACATGAATTACATAGTGCTGAAGGCACAAAACAGGTGGTGCATTCTGCCTATTACCCTTTGACGGTTTTTAATCAGAACCTGGGGATCGTCTTCTCAAAAAGCCAGGCTGAATTCAACCAGTTTTTTATCAATCAAAACAAGCTGGTGTCGGCGATAACCTTTTTTATAACGTTCGGACTGATTGTTTTTCTGCTGATCAATAATTTCAGAAGGGCCAGCCTTTTGGAAAAAAAGAAAAAGTCTGAGAATGCTTTGCAACAAATCATCAATGATTTTCCGGTGGGAATTATGGTCCTGGATGAGAAGAACATCATACACAACATCAACAATGCTGCAAGACAGATGCTGTTTCTGGATAAGAAAGAAAAACCCGTTGGACAGGAATATACAAAATTGGTCCGGAAATCAGGAAAGTATATGTTGACTGAGGAGGAGGATGTCCTGGGCGATTCCGATTATCTGTATTTTGAGCATGATGGGACTGAATCGGTAATTTCCAGGATTGAAACGCCTGTGAGAATCGGAAATCGCGAACTTCAGCTGATCGCTCTTATCGATGTCTCTGTCATTGAAAGAAGCAGAAAACAGGAGGCGGCAGCCAACAAGGCTAAATCTGATTTTCTGGCCTCCATGAGCCATGAGATCACGACCCCAATGAATGAGATTCTGGGAATGATCGGTGAGATGATGGAGTCAAGCCTGCCAGAAGGCATGGAAGAGAAGTTTAGGTCTGTCAGGAAATCTTCCAATCTTTTAATGACCATTATCAATGACATCCTTGATTTTTCAAAGATTGAAGCGGGTAGACTGATGCTGGAGGAGATTCCCTTCAGGCTGCGTGAAGAGATCTCCTATATCGTCAATTTGTATCGCCAATCTGTTGAAGAGAAAGATGTTTTGATTGAGACAAATATCTCATCCTCTGTTCCTGATAAACTGATCGGTGATCCTTTCCGGCTGCGACAGGTAATCTCTAATCTTGTAAACAATGCAGTCAAGTTTACCGTGAAAGGCAAAATAGAAATCGGTGTTGAGGTGATGGAAGAGCATAAGGGAAATATTCAACTTCTCTTCTGGATCGAAGATACAGGGATCGGTATTCCGGCAGACAAAATTGGAACCATCTTTCGTTCTTACGGCAGAACCGTGGAGTCAAAAGACGGAAAAGTGGGTGCGGGACTTGGAACGATGGTCTCAAAGCAGCTTGTTGAACTAATGAATGGTGAAATATGGGTCGAGAGCCCGTCAAGGATCTCAACCGAAACCGATGCTCCCGGATCGCGATTCAGCTTCACCGTTTCGGTCTTCTCAGATGAAAAACTCCAAAAACATTATGATCTGAGTAAAAGCGAACAGCTGTCACAAATTACAGTTCTTGTTCTTACAAGGGAATCAATGCCGGAGAGGCTGAGTATTAATAAGGTGCTGCACCAGTTCGGCCTGAATGTGATTACTAAGATCTACCAGGACAGCACGGTGGATACGGTGCTGCACCACCTGCATTCCAAGAAGAACTTCTACCAGATGGTGGTTGTTTCCGATAAAGACAGCAAGGATGGCTTTGCGATCGCCGAAAGATTGAAAAAAGAGGGGCTGACAGATCTCTTTCCATGTGTATTTGCCAGTAGTAATGACCAGCCGGGAAGTTATAAATTGG
>JAGYMF010000084.1 GCA_018400695.1 Bacteroidales bacterium
GATGATCTGGATCGGATTCTCCATGGTAATGATCATTATCATCTTTATCCTGGATGCGAAATTTTTCCCCTTCTTCGCCTATCCGCTTTACGGAATCATGCTGGTCATGCTGGTAGCACTGTTCATTTTCGGACGGGAAATCAATGGGGCAAAATCATGGTTCGTCCTCGGAGGATTCCGTTTGCAGCCCTCAGAATTCGCAAAACCTTTTACAGCCCTTGCCCTTGCCAGGCTACTCAGCTCTTATGGATTTACCCTTAAAAAGTTCAAATCCCTCTTTCATGCGCTGACAATCATTTTTGTACCTGCGCTGCTTATCCTACTGCAACCCGACCTGGGCTCCACACTGGTCTATTTCGCCTTCATCCTGGTACTCTACAGGGAAGGGTTCTCACAAAATACCATGATCCTCGGAGCCATCCTGATCGTACTGTTCATCCTTACACTCCTGATAAGCAAAAGCATTATCATCCTCAGCATCTGGCTGGTATCGCTGTTACTGTTCATGCATAATACCTCACCGCGTAAAATTTTCCTTGGAATATTCCTGCCCGGCGCCACCCTTTTTGCAGTCCTGTTCGGCCTGAACCAACTCCCGGCATTCGGACTATCACTCGACCATGTGTCCTTTATCAGTTTCGCAGGAATCAGCCTCATCACCCTTGCCAATATTGTTAGATTACGTAAACCATCTATGTATAAGGTGCTTACAGGGATGGTCATCGCAGTATTTTTTGTGTTTACAGTGGATTATGCTATGAACAATATACTGAAAGAGCATCAACGGCAGCGGATATATGTGACCATGGGGATCGAAGATGACCCCCAGGGAGTGGGATACAACCTGAACCAGTCGAAAATCGCCATCGGATCAGGAGGGTTTTCCGGGAAGGGCTTTCTCGAAGGCACACAGACAAAACTGCAGTTTGTCCCCGAGCAAAGTACCGACTTCATCTTCTGTACAGTCGGCGAAGAGTGGGGATTTATTGGAACTTCTGTCGTTGTACTGCTCTTTGTGCTGCTCATCTTAAGGCTGATTGTGCTGGCCGAAAGGCAAAGGTCACTCTTCAGCAGAATCTTTGGCTATGGCCTGATCTCTGTAATCCTCGTGCACTTTATCGTGAATGTCGGGATGACGATCGGACTGCTGCCGGTAATTGGTATTCCCCTGCCCTTTTTCTCCTATGGGGGCTCCTCCCTGATGGCCTTTACACTTTTCCTCTACATCTTTCTTAAACTCGATTCTAATCGCAAGGAACTTCTTCGTTAATCGTCCTTTCTATGCTCTACAACAGTTGGCGCTGTAGTACTGATGTCACCTTGTATGAAGACTGAAAAAAAGACGCAAACAGACCGTAAGCTAACGGCTTCCTTTTAAAAATGCCGTATTTTTCGTAACTTTGCAGCCCATTTGCCATCGAACAAAACAGAGAGGAGTGAGCATGAAGGTATACAAAGCATATAACAGCAGGAGTTTTCTCGACATACCCCAATTGTCAGCACTGAATGATGAACAGAAGAATGCAATCAGGATCGTTTCTCAGGTCCTTCCTTTCAAAACAAACAACTATGTCATAGATGAACTGATCGACTGGAATAACTTTGAAACAGATCCGATGTTCATCCTCAACTTTCCGCAAAAGGATATGCTTAAAAAGCTTAATTTCAAGGAATTGAAATCCATGCTTTCAAAGAATGCTCCAAAACAGGAGGTTGCCCGTTACGTAAATGAAATCCGCCTGGGAATGAATCCGCATCCTGCCGGACAGCTGGAGCATAATGTGCCGACCCTTAACGGAGAAAAGATCCAGGGCATACAGCATAAATACAGGGAAACCATGCTTTTTTTTCCTTCACAGGGTCAAACCTGTCATGCCTATTGTACCTTTTGCTTCAGGTGGCCACAATTCACCGGTATGGGAGATATCAAATTTGCGATGAAGCAGACTGATCTGATGATAGAATACTTGCGGCAAAATCCAGAAATCACAGACATCCTTTTTACAGGAGGCGATCCCATGATCATGAAAGCAAGTGTATTGAAAAAATATATTGATGCTATCCTGGACGCCGGTCTTCCTCAGATTAAGACAATTCGGATCGGAACAAAATCTCTTTCATTCTGGCCATACAGGTTTCTGACTGATGAAGACTCCGGAGAGATCATCGAACTATTCAGAAGAGTATCCGATCGTGGGATACACCTCGCCATCATGGCCCATTTCAACCATTACAAAGAGCTACAGACAGATGCCCTTGAAGAAGCCGTAAATGTCATTCGTCAGACCGGAGCGCAGATTAGAACACAATCACCTGTTCTGAACCACATCAATGCGTCTGCAGAAGTTTGGGCAACGATGTGGAAAAGGCAGGTGGAACTGGGAATGGTCCCATACTATATGTTCATGGCAAGAAATACCGGGGCACAGGACTATTTCAGTGTAAATATGGAGTCAGCCGTAAACATTTTCAACGAAGCCTACCAACAGGTCTCCGGTATATGCAGAACCGTAAGAGGCCCATCCATGTCGGCCGGGCCCGGCAAGGTCCATATCAATGGTATTGCAGAAATCAACGGCAAGAAAGTGTATGTGTTGAGTTTTATCCAGGGAAGGCTGCCTGAGTGGGTTGGAAAACCTTTCTTTGCAGAATACGATCCCGAAGCCTTGTGGCTGGATGACCTGAAACCTGCATTTGGAGAGAAGGAGTTCTTCTTTGAAAAGGATTATAACAAACTTCTAAAAATCAGTTATTTACCCGGAAGATCGATCTCTTCGGAAGATCTTCAATCCGCCTGACAGTTGCCTGTTTGTTTTACCTGGGCACGGATATCCACTTCATATTTATTCTCAATAAAGTCAATGATCATCGGAAAGAACTCCCGAAAATCATTCTTGAATTCGTCATATTGTTCCCGCATCCGCTCAATGGCAAAACTGGTATGATCCGGGAGACTGGTGTTTGCCGACATCCGGTCCAGGACCAGCTCTATCCCGTCTACGGTCTGGTAAGCCATCATCCAGTTATTCTCAAGAAAAGTCGGAAACCAGACCTTAATCCCCTGGGGCAGTGTTTTGTAATTCCGCTTTAAAAGATCATAGGTCCTGTCAACATATTCCTTCAGTGCAATACCGCAATAATCACTCCATGTAGCAGCCAGAAAATGGTCATAAAATATATCTACGATCACCCCCGCATATTTATGATAGCGTTCAACCAGCCTTAGCCTGCTCCTGCGCGTGATTGCATGCGCATCCGTAAATGTATCGATATCACGATGAATAAGGATTCCCTTTCTAACCAGCTCCGGAAGATGAACATAGTTTCTTCCCTTGACATAATCGCCCATAAAATTCCCAACAATGATCTCATCATTGCAGCCCGAGAGATACGTATGAGCCAGAAAGTTCATAAAACAGCGTCTAAGGTTAACCTGCGGCAATATAAATGGTATTCAGAAAGCCGCAAGTTTAATGCCGCAAAGTACTGCAACTGATCCCTTATAATAAAAAAAAACAAATTCACATTTTCATTCCTATTCATAAACATGCTAATATACTGATTTTTTGATCTTTAAATGTAAAACATTTTGTTTAACATAAAACAGAGCGCCAAGCACCTATTTCGCTAAATTTGTTCAACTGTCTAACACTAAAACAACACAATATGTCAAAAGAAAAAGTAATTATTATTGGAGCAGCGGGACGAGACTTTCATAATTTCAATACCTTTTACAGGAACAACGAAAGTTACGAAGTGGTTGCATTTACGGCAGCACAAATTCCTGATATTGATGGCCGCAAATATCCGGCAGAATTGGCAGGTGATTTATATCCCGGGGGTATACCAATATTTGCCGAGGAGGAGCTGCCAAGGCTTATAAAAGAGTTGAAAGTGGATACCTGTGTCTTCTCATACAGCGATCTTCCCTATCAAAAGGTAATGAACATCAGTGCAGTTGTCAATGCCGCAGGAGCAAACTTCGAGCTGCTGGGAACAAAAGCTACGATGATTAAAAGCACAAAACCGGTGATCGCCGTAGGTGCTGTAAGAACAGGCTGTGGCAAAAGCCAGACCTCAAGGAGAATTATCGAACTGCTCATGGAAAAAAATCTTAACGTTGTTGCTATTCGACATCCCATGCCTTACGGCGACCTGGTGGCGCAAAAAGTACAACGGTTTGCCAACCTGGACGACCTGGCAAAGCATAAATGCACCATTGAGGAGATGGAAGAATATGAACCCCACGTGGTAAGGGGCAACGTAATCTATGCAGGAGTTGACTATGAAGCAATTCTTCGCGAAGCTGAGAATGATCCGGATGGTTGCGATGTGATCCTCTGGGACGGTGGGAACAATGATTTTCCTTTTTACCATTCCGATCTGACAGTTACTGTTACTGATCCCCACCGTGCAGGACACGAGCTTTCCTATTATCCCGGGGAGGTAACCCTGCGCATTGCCGATGTCGTTGTGATCAATAAAATGGACAGTGCAGCACCCGAAAACATTCAAATTGTCAGGGACAGCATCGAAGCCGTCAATCCTGAAGCTATTGTGATCGATGGAGCATCCCCAATTAAGGTGGAGGATCCGTCAATAATCAGGGGTAAGCGGGTACTGGTCGTAGAAGATGGACCGACCCTCACCCATGGCGAGATGAAGATCGGAGCCGGAACTGTTGCCGCACGAAAATTTGGTGCTGCCGAACTTGTCGACCCCAGGCCATTTACAGTAGGAAGGCTCTCTGAAACATTTAAAATATATCCCGGCATAGGCACTTTACTTCCTGCAATGGGATACGGAGAACAGCAGCTGAAAGACCTGGAAACAACGATCAATTCGACCGATTGCGATGCTGTGGTGATCGGCACACCAATCGACCTGAACCGGATTATCAACATCAAAAAACCCAACACGCGGGTATTCTATGACCTCCAGGAAATCGGTTCGCCTGACCTTGGAGAGGTGATCAATGAATTCGTTCAAAAACACAAGCTTTAAAAGGCAAGATTATATCGATATTGCAAGCCCTGCACAACTTCGTGCGGGGCTTGTTGCTTAAAGAACCGCTGCCCTGAAAACGCCTTCAGCAAACATTATTTCTAATGAAATTTTTATATATTTACAACACCACTTAAGCCACATAACATAGAATATACCATGAAGAAAATTCTAGTGTTGGTGGTGGTTATTGCCATTCCGGTCATCTTAACTGCAAAGTCCGATTCAACCATTCAAAAACGAACATACAGCATTACCAGGCTATCCGGGGATGCGCCAGTAATAGACGGTTCGATATCTGACAAAGCCTGGGAAGAGGCTGCATGGTCGGGCGACTTCATCCAGCACATGCCTCACAGTGGCAAAAAACCTTCGTTTCCAACCCGGTTTAAGATTTGTCACGATGCGGATCATATCTATGTCGCCATTGAGTCATATGACAATGCTACGGATAGTATCGACAGAAGGCTGACACGCAGGGACGATATGGAAGGAGACCATGTGATGATCGGGTTCGACAGCTACCACGATCTGCGAACCGCATTTATTTTTGCCGTAAATGCCGGGGGAGCAAAAGCTGACCTGATCATGTCGGAAGATGGTAACAGTGAAGATGAAACCTGGGATCCGGTCTGGTGGGTAAAAACGTCTGTCGGGGACGACCGGTGGCTGGCTGAAATGAAAATCCCCTTTAGTCAGCTTCGATTTGATAATTCCCTTAATGACACCTGGGGACTGGAAATATCGCGGTACATCTTCAGACTTGATGAGACCTCCTTCTGGCAGCATATCCCGCCTGAAGCGCCCGGCGTCGTACATATGTTCGGCCGACTCACCGGCATGAAAGGGGTCCAGCCGCGCAAACAGGCTGAGATCATTCCCTATTTTACCTCCGGTATTGAAACCTTTGAATCCGATCCGGACAATCCTTTCCGCACTGGCCGCAATATAATACTGAATACAGGATTGGATGCAAAAATAGGTGTGACGAATAACCTTACACTGGACCTCTCTGTTAACCCCGATTTCGGACAGGTAGAGGCAGATCCTTCAGAGGTCAACCTTACTGCCTACGAGTCGTTTTTCCAGGAAAAAAGGCCCTTCTTTATCGAAGGAAAAAATATTTTTGATTTTCCCATGGAGGCAGGAAACGGTGGCTCCAGGAACCTGTTCTACAGCCGGCGGATCGGTCAGCGTCCACACTACACACCCGATCTGTCAGATGGAGAATTCGCAGATCAGCCTGAACAGACCACAATCCTGGCTGCTGCCAAACTGAGCGGAAAGACCAAAGGGGGGACCTCCATCGGGATCCTTGAAAGTGTAACGGCAGAAGAGTTTGCCACGATCGACAACCAGGGAGAACAGAGCCAGGTAGCTGTCGAGCCGCTCACCAATTACTTTGTCGGACGGGTGCTGCAGGACCTCAACAACGGAAATACCATCCTGGGCGGTATCGTCACTTCCACCTACAGGGATATCAAAACTGATCACCTCTCTTTTCTGCCGGTATCTGCAACAACGGGAGGAATAAACTTCCAGCAATACTGGGGCAATAAATCATACAATGTTCAATTTGTCAATTACTTCAGTCATGTAACTGGTACTCCGGAAGCCATCACCAGGCTCCAGGAATCTCCTTCACACATCTTCCAGCGTCCGGATGCAGACTACCTTCAGCTGGACACTTCACGAACCAGCCTGTCAGGAATGGGTGGAACCTTGCAATTCTGGAAGACCAGTGGAAAGTTCAATGTGCTCGCATCTGTCATCTGGAAATCTCCCGGCCTGGATGTTAACGACCTTGGATACTTCAGAATGGGCGATGAAATCTCTGAAATGACATGGTTCCGCTACAGTTTTTATGAACCCTTTTCAATCTTCAGACAGCTGCATGTGAGTGCAACCCAGTTCAGGGTATGGGATTTTGGGGGTTACCAGGCTGTAGCTGGAATAGAAACCGGTGTTTCAGCCGACTTTAAAAATTTCTGGAGCACCAATCTCTGGTACCAGCTGAAAGGCCCTGTCAGACTGAACAGCTTTCTCAGGGGTGGCCCATCTATTCTGCTACCGGCCGGAAACAGCTTTTTTCTTTCTGTCTCGTCTGATGAAAGAAAAAAACTGGCTGTAGAGACAGACATCCATTATGTACAAGGAGCTGAAAACTATGAAAACGATCTGAGCTTGGGCCTGGAATTTGAATACAGACCCATCAATGCGCTGAACCTCTCCCTTGAACCTGAATACATGAAAAGCCATACGGTGCTTCAGTATGTGGAGCAGTTTGAACAACAGGGAGAGCATAGGTACATTTTCTCCTCCATCGATCAGACTGTTCTCGCATTATCTCTAAGGGCCAACCTAACCATCACTCCTGAACTCACAATACAATATTGGGGTCAGCCTTTCATCGCAAGTGGTGATTTTTATGATTTTAAATATATTACTGACGGAACTGCGGCATCATTTACCGACCGTTACCATCAGTACAGTCCTGATGAAATCAGCTATGTCAGTGGGGAAGATGAATATTATGTGAATGAATTGCAGAGCGGTATGGACAGCTATACCATCGAAAATCCCGATTTTGGCGTCAGTGAATTCCTTTCCAATATGGTGATC
>JAGYMF010000085.1 GCA_018400695.1 Bacteroidales bacterium
GCCGGGAGGGGGTTGTTTGTTGTTAAAAGGTTTTTATATGTGGATAATGCTCAGCGTTCTGCGTTTCCCTTACCGCAAATAACATTCTCGATCACCCTGGGGTAGTGTGTATACTCCAACTGGTGGATTTTCGCTGCCAGCGATTCGGGAGTTTCCCCTTCATCGACCCTGCATGTTGCCTGGAAAATGATGTTACCGTCGTCATATTTTTCATTCACATAATGGATGGTGATTCCCGACTCCGGTTCCCGGTTTGCGATAACGGCCTCATGAACCCTGGAGCCGTACATTCCTTTACCGCCGTAGCCAGGGAGAAGCGCCGGGTGAATATTTACGATTGCCCCGGGATACGCGTTCAGTAGTGTTTTTGGCACCAGCCATAGAAAACCGGCGAGGACAATGTGCGTGACCTGATGTTCTTTTAACTTCTGAAGGATCAGGTTTGATTCATACAGTTCATTTCTGTTAAAAATAACTGTTTCAATTTCAAGGTTTTTCGCCCGTTCAAGGACACCGGCGTCTGGATTGTTGCAGAGCACCAGGCTGACACGGATATTTCTATGCGTTCGAAAAAAGCGGATGATGTTTTTAGCGTTGGTGCCTGATCCTGAGGCAAAGATGGCTATATTATTCATATACAAATAGATGATAAGACCCAGATTCTGGTTCAAAGATAGTTTTTCCGGTTCTTATTTTGTGCCTTAAGAATATAAAAAACGTCATTTTTTTTGAAATTAGTCGAAAATTTTTCATTTCTTTGCATCTCTAAAAATAACAATAGTATTAATTAAAATTTTAAATCATGTCGGACATTGCATCAAGGGTAAAAGCAATTATCGTTGACAAATTGGGTGTTGATGAGAATGAAGTAACTCCGGAAGCCAGCTTTACGAATGATCTGGGAGCTGATTCTCTTGACACAGTTGAGCTCATCATGGAATTTGAAAAAGAATTCAATATGGGTATTCCTGATGACCAGGCTGAGAGCATCTCAACTGTAGGAGAGGCGATCAAGTACATCGAAGAAAATTCCAAATAATTTTAGAAAGAGGATTCTGTTATGAGGCGGGTTGTTGTAACCGGTATGGGGGCATTGACCCCGGTGGGGAATAATGTCGTTGAATTTTGGCATAGCCTGATCAGCGGGGTTAGTGGGTGTGATATGATCACCCGCTTCGATACAGAACACTTTAAGACGAAGTTTGCCTGTGAGTTGAAGAATTTTGATCCGAAAGATCACTTTGACCGCAAGGAGTTACGCAAGCTTGACAGGTATGCCCAGTATGGTATGGTTGCTGCTGAAGAGGCTTTTCAGCAGGCAGGGTTGGCTGACGCTGATATAGACAAGGACAGGGCGGGTATTATCTGGTCGTCCGGTATTGGTGGGATTGAGACCTTCATGAATGAGGTTGAAAATTTTGTGACTGGGAACCGGATTCCACGTTTCAGTCCTTTCTTCATTCCGAAGATGATCTCTGATATTGCTGCCGGCCTGATGTCTATGAAGTACGGCTATCGTGGTCCGAATTATGGTACGGTAAGTGCATGTGCCTCCTCCACCAATGCGATCATTGATGCTTTCAATCTTATCAGGCTGGATATGGCCGATCTCTTTATTACTGGTGGATCTGAAGCAGCCATTAACGAGACCGGTCTGGGAGGATTCAATTCCATGCAGGCCCTTTCCACGAATAATGCGGAGTACAAGACTGCTTCCAGACCTTTTGAAGCTTCCCGTGATGGATTTGTCATGGGTGAAGGCGGTGGAGGGCTGATTCTTGAGGAGCTTGAACATGCCAAAAGGCGGGGTGTGCCGATTTTTGCTGAACTGATAGGCGGTGGACTGGCAGCGGATGCGCACCATCTTACTGCACCGCATCCGGAAGGAGATGGTGCTGTTCTGGTGATGAAAAATGCCCTTCGTGATGCAAAGATTGCTCCTGAAGAGGTAGATTATATCAATGTTCATGGTACGGCCACACCGCTGGGCGATATTTCAGAAGCCAAAGCAATCGTAAGATTGTTTGGCGAGCATGCCTGGGAGATGAACATCAGCTCCACGAAATCGATGACCGGTCACCTGTTGGGTGCTGCCGGGGCTGTTGAAGCGCTGGCTGTTATACTGGCCATACGCGATGGCATTGTACCACCAACCGTTCATCTGAATACGGTGGATCCGCAGGTAGATTCCCGGTTGAACCTTACCCCTAATACTGCTCAGAAGAGGGAGGTGAAAGTTGGGATCAGCAATACATTTGGATTCGGGGGTCACAATACATCAGCGGTCTTCAGGAAATATGAAGATTAGATGTTACGGAGGCTTATTACTTTCCTGCGTTATTTTCTGAGTAAAGACAAGATATATTATTTCCGGTTGGTACATTTCCTGGGATTTCTTCCGGGAAATGTGCTTTTATATCGAACAGCATTTACCCACAAATCGGCTTCCCTGCAGCTTAAAGATGGGGCCATTGTGAACAATGAACGACTGGAGTACCTGGGAGATGCTTTGTTGGGTGCCGTTGTAGCCGAATTTGTGTATCACCTGTTCGACCATATGGATGAAGGCAATATGACAAAGCTACGCTCCCGGATTGTAAAGAGGAAACACCTGAATGCTACTGCCATTAAGATGGGCGTTCCAGCGTTTGTCACCTCTCATCCCCATTCAGCCAGTAATTCAAAACACCTTTATGGGAATGCCCTTGAAGCGCTGATCGGGGCGATCTATCTTGACCGGGGGTTTCGGGGTGCCGTATGGTTTTTCCGGAACAGGATGATCAGGAAGCATGTGGATATTTCGATTTTGGCTCAAAAAGACTCCGACTATAAGAGTCAGCTGATTGAATGGGCACAGAAGAACAGGATTGAGGTGGTCTTTCACACCCATGAAGGCTATGATCCGGAAAGCAAAGTTCCTTCATTCGAATCTGTGGTCAGTGTAAATAGTGAGGAACACGGTCCTGGTATAGCAGGATCCAAGAAAGAGGCCGAGCAGCGTGCAGCCAGGCTGGCCCTTAAAAATTTGTCAGTATAACCACCTTATCCTTTTCTGTTTCTTTTAGCGCTTTCCTGAACGATGTTCTTTATGCATGATCGCTGGATTTTGTGTAAGTTTGTGATAAAATACTTCATTTTTGGGAAAGAAGAGGCATAAATTATCGATTTCTATCGGGGATGACTATTGTTTACTGGGCATTGTCTCCGATGAGCCGGATTATAAGATCGGCTGGCTTTTTAATCAGCAGCTGGACGCATCATTTGCCCGGGATGAAGATCTGCTTGTGTTCAATAAAAAGGTTGATGAGGAGCATGCTGTGTCTGTTTTTGTCTATCATGATGAGAGAAAGATGCTCACTTACCGTCTTATAGGTAACCGGTTGCCGGCTGGTTATTTTTTATCAGACCTGAAACAGATTGACTATGTATTGCATATCCAGGGAGCGGTCGATCCTGATGCAATCAGTGAATTGATACGTCGGATTGGCAGCATTGACAGCGTCCGCATGTGTGTACCGGTTGATCTTGGAAGGATAAAGGAACAGGACAAATTACAACTCTGGTAAAGTAAAAGGGGCTGCCTGCTTTATGCTTGCAACCCCTTCAACGCACCCTAAACCTAAACTAAAATTTCTATGAATTGTCTTTCGTCACCGGAATATTCCTTAGAGAATGACATTACAAATGTACGGATGAAAAGCGTTAGCAAGTTTTAACAGATGTTAAAGATTGTTAAGCCTGTGATCATCCTCAGGAAACAAGTCCTATCTTTGTTTTATGAGCAAACGGATTTTATGGATATTGACGATTGCACTGAGCCTGACGCTCATGGGGCTCATCCTCATACAGGTGAGTTGGATCCGTAATGCTGTCGAGCTAAAGGATAAGCAATTCCAGCAACTCGTCAATAACACACTTACAAGCGTTTCCCGGCAGCTTGATCATTATTATACATCGATGCGTATGAATATGATCATTGAGGAACGGTTATCAGGCGACAGCAATGAGAAAAATGTGATAGAACGCGAGAGTCGTGTCCCACCTGTTCCGCTGGATAGCATAGAGCTACAGCGTGGGACGGACAGATATGGGGAGAACGATATGCATGATGAGCTGCTTGAGATTATTGGCGACTCAGTTATACTGATTACGCGCAAGGGAGAACAGGAGGTGGATACCTTGCATATAGAATCTTTCCAGGAGTTGGAGAGCAGGGAGAGTCTGGCGCAGTCCCTGCAGAAACAACAGCTTATGGTTGCTACCATCATGAAGACAATGTTGCTCGAGAACATCTCTTTTGATGAGCGGATCGAACAGGAACAGCTTGAAAAGGTACTGGCGAAAAACCTGGCTGACCGGGGAATCAACCTGGATTTTGAATATACGGTAATCAGTGATAACAACAGGGAGCTTTATACTTCGGACGAATTCAGCAGGGAGACAGACTGTTATTATTTCCGGACATCATTGATAAATGACGAGATCCACGGAGAGGAGACATATCTTTATCTCTATTTTCCCGGTCAGAAGGCATTGGTGCGGAGTTCGCTCGGATTTTTAGGTTCCTCTACGCTTATACTGACGTTGCTGATGATCATCCTTTTTACATTTGCACTGTATGTCATATTCAGGCAAAAACGGTTGTCAGATATTAAGAATGATTTTGTCAATAATATGACACATGAATTGAAGACCCCGATCTCCACCATCAGTCTCGCTTCGCAGATGTTGAATGACACCAGTATTCCTTTGGAAAAGAAGAATCTCTCGCATATTTCAAGGATTATCCAGACGGAAAGTAAGCGGCTGGGTTATCAGGTAGAGCGGGTACTGCAAATGGCGGTTCTGGATAAGGGGCATTTGGTGATGAAAAAGAGTGCGACAGGTATGGGAGAGATCATTGCCAACGTCGTTCAAAATTTTAAACTTCAGGTGGAGAACCATCAGGGCAGGGTTGAAATTGTTGATGAGTCATCCTGTGACATGGTTGAGGGTGACAAGGTGCATTTGCTGAATGTGGTCACCAATCTTATGGACAATGCCATCAAGTATAGCAGGGAAAAACCAGTGATCACAATTCACATGTGGAATGACGAAAAACATTTTGGGTTCAGTGTGGCTGACAAAGGAATAGGGATCAGCAAGGACAACCAGAAAAAGATTTTTGAGAGGTTTTACAGGGTTTCGACTGGCAATGTTCACGATGTAAAAGGTTTCGGACTTGGATTAAGTTATGTGAAGTTGATCGTTGAACACCATGGCGGATCCATTGCACTTTCCAGTGAGCCCGGCAAGGGAACAAAATTTAATATTAAACTACCGCTAATTTCTCAAAACAATATAGATGAAAGAGATCAAGACACGCATATTGCTGGCTGAGGATGATGAAAACCTCGGTTCTCTGCTCCAGGAGTATCTTCAGGCAAAGAATTTTGAAACCGACTGGGTCACCAATGGGGACAAAGCTTTCCGGTATTTTGAACAGTACCACTACGATCTATGCATCTTTGATGTGATGATGCCGGTAAAGGACGGATTTGCGCTTGCTTCGGATGTAAGGATTATGAACAGTACGATCCCAATCATATTTCTTACCGCAAAATCCATGAAAGATGATATCCTGGAGGGTTTTAGCAGGGGAGCTGATGATTACATTACAAAACCTTTCAGCATGGAAGAACTATTGTTCAGGATTGAGGCCATCTTACGCAGGACCAGCGGTGCAAAGGTCGGGAATAAGCAGCAGTGGGAGATAGGCAGGTTTGTATTTGATGTGAAGAAGCAGGAGCTGACGATTGATGGGAAAGTGCAGAAGCTCACCACGAAGGAGTCGGACCTGTTGAAGCTCCTGTGCAACAATATGAATGAGGTGCTTGAACGTAATTTTGCATTGAAGGCTATATGGATTGATGACAATTATTTCAATGCCCGCAGCATGGATGTTTATATTACCAAGCTCAGGAAATACCTGAAAGAAGATCCGCGTGTACAGATTATCAATGTACATGGCAAGGGGTACAAGCTCGTTGTGGATGATCCCCTCATCAGTGAGGATTAATCTTTAAGGGGTAAAAAAAAGCCACCCGGAGATGGGTGGCTTTAAGTATAAAACGTTTAATCAGGTTTAACGCCCCTTTTCTTCGTGAGCTTTACGGGCAGAATAGTTTATAATCAAGGCTTTAGACCTCCTTAGCGCCTGTTTGACATCATCGACCTTACCCATGGGGATATCCTGGTCTATCCTTAGGGACATCACCATCTTATTTTTATCGATCTCTGCCAGTTTTTCGCGTTCGAACAGTACAAAATCCTGTACAGCCTCGGTGGGGATTCCCTCTTCATTGACCAGTTTATCGTTCAGCTGTATCATTGGTTCAGATCCGTACAATGCTTCGAGGTGCCTGGCCGGACGACCAATATAGATATAGCTTACGAGTTTTTTCTGTTCAAGTTTCTTTACTTCAGAAACTTCAGTGGGCTTGATTTTCACCTGTACCTCTGTTTCCCTCATTGTTGTTGAAATCATAAAGAAGAACAACAGGATAAAGATGATATCGGGGAGAGAAGATGTATTGATCTTCGGTGCACCCTTTCCTTTATTTCTTTGGAATTTTGGCATTATTTAAGTCCTCCTATATTTTTAGGTTCTGCTTCAGAGATGTTCATTTTGTATACCTCCCTGATTGCTTCAGAGATCTCTTTATCCCTGGGACTGTTCATGTTGAGTTGGTCAAAATCCTTATCAAAGTATAATTTGCAGAAGTCCTGTCTCAACTGATTAACTGCAGCTACCAGTTCATTCTGTACCATCAGGTACTGTTTATAGGTGGTAGATCTGTCATTTTGAAGTGATATCACCCCTTTTGATACCATACCTCTCCATATGCCATCGGATGGAAGGAGGGGGGATGATCCGGGGGGAAACTGGATTTCAGCTTCTTGTTTTTCCGGAAGAGTGGGATCGTTTGTGGGATTTGTAAAGAACTCCATGGTAATGTCTTTCAGTTCATCAACACGGGTCCCGAATTCTCCACCAACCATCAGCTGGTCATTCCTGTTTATCAGCACTACGAGGACATTCCGCTTGTTTACCTTAACCTCCTGTTCCTGTTCATCCTCAGGAATGGGAGGCAAGAGCCTTGTAAGACCGGTGTCAACATCCATCGTAGTGGCAACAAGGAAAAAGATCAGCAGCAGGAAGGCTATATCTGCCATGGATCCTGCATTGATCTCTTGTAATTCTCTCTTTGCCATTGGGTTCCTGTTTAAAGGGTTGCTCCGCTGTTGTGATCAGCGGGGTGACCCTGGAATATTATTTGAATAATTTAGCAACTTCAGAATAGAGTATTGATAACAGTGCGATACCAAATATGATATATGTGGTGAACAATCCGGTTCCAATCCATTTCAATGCTTTCGGATTGGAGTTGTCGGTGCCGGTATAACCAATAATATCAATGGCGGTGTCGGAAGCAAATACAAAGTATGACAACGCTACCAGGATGGCCGCAGCTCCTAAAATTGCAAGGAGTTGGAGGATGGCTTTAACATCCGTTACCGTACTTAT
>JAGYMF010000086.1 GCA_018400695.1 Bacteroidales bacterium
GCCATAAAAAGGGAGGCCAGTAAAAAAGTAAAGAGTGAAATTTTCATGTCTTTTTAAATTATTGTTTATATTAAGTTAGTTTAATGTTCTGTATATCCAGTACTTAAACATCATTACTGGTTAAGCCCGGGAAACCTTCCTGCGATATCCGGGTCAAGATCGACCTCCTGTGGCGTATAGGTGGGAGCATCAGTAACTATCCGTCCCTTTTCAAACCAAATGGGATCCATCAACATTGATGGGTCCGGGTCGCCCACAGCATACCCGTGAAAGGAGGTCCATAGCCGGCCGTCAGGACCGGTAAAAACCTGATTATGGCCGACCGTTACATAGGGTGATTCAGGATCGGCATAAACCTCTCCCTCCCTGAAGATAAATGAAGTATCATTTTCCATAAAGGCACCAAAAAGAGGATTATTTTCATATTTTTTCCATGGTCCGTATGGATTACCGGCAGTAGCATAGCCAACAGCATACCCCCTGGTCCATGACGAATAAAACATATAATAAGTCCCATCATTTTTAACTACGAATGCCCCCTCAATACCACCGCCATCCCAGGTTCCGGGTTCCTGGCTTATAAGTCTGACCGGCTCCTCCTTAAGAACATAATTTACTGTATCAAGCTCGGCTACATAAATGTTATGAATATTGGTCCATCCGTTATTAAAAAAAGCATAGACTCTCTTATCGTCATCCTGGAACAGAGTCATGTCGTTAGATGGAAAAGGAGTAAGAGGTACTTCATGGGTAACTACAGTATACGGCCCTTCAATATGATCGGCTACTGCAAGACCACAAGCATGATGATGGCTCATATCTTCAGCAGCATAATGGCCCCCACCGCTGTTCTGGCTATTAAAGGTAAGAAAATAGCGACCATTTATATGATGTAACTCCGGTGCCCAGAACCGGTCCTTATACCAGACATCATCGGGTAATTTTCCGGCATCAATCATAAGGTCGACATATTTCCAGGATTTTAGATCACGGGAGGTATACAGCTTAACTCCAGGATTAGGCCCACCCCAAACGGGGGCACAGGTGCCCACGGCATAAAAAGTACTGTCACCCCACATTATATGTGTATCCCGTAAAGGTAATTCTGAGTTGGGGTTCTGATAGCTAAACCCGACATGATTTTCTTTCTTGCTTTCACCGGTAATGCGGCTGCAGGAAGTGGACAGCAAGAAAACAAAAAATAAATACAAAATTGTGCACCTAAATGTGCGGCTTAAATGATAATTCATAGATTTAGTTTTACTTAAATATCCAAATTGAAATTTTAGCACCGGGATTCACCCGGTTTTTTGAACACTAGCTATTCAGAGTGGCCAATTTGGTTTAACCCCACCTTCTGTTCAGTTCTCTTTCATTATTTTAATCATTTACCAACTCTTCCTTTAATTGAATATCCAGCAGAACCTCAGAGTCAGCATCAATTATCAGTCGCAATGACTTGGTATCAGAATGTTCCTGTACAACGGCACCCTTGCATTTCACGGTAGCAATTTCTTCCGGCAGCTCCAGCACAAGGTCCTGATCTGCCGCTGAATGCAAAGCAATTTTTATATGCTCACCTTTCCATTCCAATTTGGTTAACTCCATGTTACCCCTTAAAAGTACTCCTTCGATCTTACCTTCCTGAAGCTGTTCTGGCAGAGCAGGAAAAACAGAAATCAGTCCGGGTTCTGAATACACCATCATTTTTATTATTACCGCAGGGAATCCTCCGCTCAGGTCAAGATTAAAGATATGACCAGGATCATGTGTGGTAACCATGTTGTTAAACCAGAAATTCCGGGACAGCCACCCCAGCATGTCATAGCAGGTCTCCGCCTCACCAGCCATTGCTGCAGCAAAAGCCAACTGAACCATGCCGAAGGACATAACTCCACCGTCCGCCTGTCTCCTGTAGTTCATTTTCGTTTCAATAACTTTCCTGGCCCCTTCTATAAGTTCGGGGTTCTTCCTGAACTCCGGGTCCATCATATCAAAGAGGGCGTAAAACTGGGAAACATGCCGGTGACTGTGATTTTCTTCAACACCCGGCCAGATCCATTCACGCAGTTCACCCTCTTCGTTCAGCTCATAGGAAGGCATCCTGGCAAGCATATCCTGCCACTTCTCTATCTGATTGGTATTGGTGCCTGCAATATCTGAGGCTGATATAATATTTCTAAACAGCTGCCTGGCAATCATAACATCCATTGTAGCATTGATACAAGCCTGGTATGGTATATTCGAGGGATTATTTTCAGGTGAATATGAGGGAATAAAAATATATTTGCCATCATCATCGGTAATTAGAAAATCTTCGTAAAAAGCTATTGCCTCTTCCATGAATGGCAGCGCCCTCTTCTTTAAAAAATCAATGTCTCCCGTGTGGAGATAGTAATCATAATAAAACATCGAATACCAGCCGGCCCCGCCTGTCCAGAATGTCATAGGCCAGGTCGCATCAAAGTGATTGTTCAGTCCGTGAGAGCTCATGCGTGACGGTACATGTATGCCCCCGGCATTGTAAAGCTTTCTTGCGTTAAGCCTGAAATCGTCCATATGCCTCTCGAGCATATCAAAGAGCGATAGCTTCAACTCAGGCATATTGGCACATAGCATGCTCGATACTGCTACCGGCACATTACCGTTCATGGTAAAATCGCCCGACCATGGAGGAGTAAGTGTACCTCCCCATAATCCTTGCAGGTTGGGAGGGTTGATTCCCGTAGAAGAGATAATATTGTACCTGGCCGCATCAAACTGCATCTCAATCAGTGCCGGATCAACGGCACCGGGTTCTCCTTCCAGCAGCTCTTCAACCGGCAGATTTTTCCGCTCTCTTGAACCTCCTATGTTAAGTTTGCTACGATTGAATATTTCGCCGTGTATGGAAAGATGGTCCTTTAATAACAGTTTGTAATCGGGCCGGATTTCAGCAAGCCCTTCACGGATTTTGTCCGTCCCCTGAACAGAATAGTCATAAGTGGGCTCAACCCGTGTAATAAGAAGGATTTCATCTGCATGTTCAATTGAAATTTCTCCATTCCCGTTTACAAGATTACCCCCTTGGTTTACCACAAGAACAACACCCTCATAACCCTCTATCAATCCCTCCCACCGGTTTGCAAAGGACGACCTGTAATTAATGGCTCCATTTTCAGCGCTTATTCTCACCTCCTCTATCCCGCTATTTTCCCTTCTGTCGATATTTCCCCACCAGCTCTCCCTGTGCCGTTCTTTCAGACTTATCCTGCATCCAACAGGCGATCCGTTAGCCCGGATTTGTGTAACTATGATATTATCAGCCCTTGAAACAAATGTTTTTCTCGAGTATGTTCCTGCCGAGTCGCTCCATTTAACTTCAGCCTCACCGGTTTCAAAATTGACTGTCCTCGCATAATTCTCAACGGAGTTTTGCTCCATCTCAATAACGATATCGAATGCGGGAATGATCGGGTCGGTCCATCGTTTTCCTTCCCATCCCTCTTCGTGTGACAGTTCGACGACATACCCGGATGCTTCGCCATATTTGCCATCCAGCATAAGCGATCTTATCTGTTCGAGGTGATCACCCTGGGCAATCGGTTCCAATGGATCATTGGTAGGCATATAGAGCAAAGCATGATTTACAATGATGGTATCAGACAGAGGATGCCCCATAACCATTGCCCCCATTATCCCGTTGCCAGACAAAAGTGCTTCTTCCCATTTGTCAGCAGGCCGGTTACTGCGAAAACCCCTGTCGGGTGTGGACCCAATATCAATTGGATCGTACTGGGAGCATGATGAGGGCAGCAAAAGAAGATAAAAGAATAAGGTGAAACATGATACAGTTCTCATATTTTTAACATTTGCAATCAAGATATGTAATATTGATTAAAGCCGAAAAAGTATGTCACATTTTGGTTTAAATTTCGTATCGAAAACCAGATTGTCATGGTTTTCTGCATGATAAGTCTATAGTATGTATTCGTCCATTGTCCCAACAGATGCGAAGTGGATTTTAAGGTAGCCTGGGCAGGGTTTCAGAATGATCGAAATGAGGGGTCAGTTTGCACCGGAATATGCAATTGTGATGCGATTTAAAGTATAACTTTCAGATATATAATGAATTCTTGTTGCGAAGAACCCATATGTATTTGACGTTATTTAAAACAATTACATAAACGATGGTTTGCCGAACCGTTTCATATCGATCTGATCAACGATTTTGAGGTCGGTGATGAAAAGCGAGAGCATCTCCACACCGTTGACGACGGCAGCGACTTCCCTGGGGAAAAGCGATCCCATAAAATCACTGTACGATTTGATCCGGTATTCCATGCTGTACCATGCACCATTTTTCCTGTATTCATACCGCACCGCGTCAACAAGCCAGCTGTCACTGCTGATGTAATATTTAAGCCGCTCGGTATCCGAGGTCCAGCTGATAATCTCAACAGGCTTCTCCTGGTAGAGGTCGCTTCCCAGGTACTCCAGCACATACTTGTTGTTCTTGTTCACACTGAATGGTCCGTCGATCGAAGTTGCCGCAGCAATAAACTCCATATCACGCACATCGGTCTTTACCGCCTCCATCCCCTGGGTAGGGGTCAGCGACCAGGCTGTGATGCCGTCATAGGTCTGAATGGCTTTGAATCCGAAAACGGTGGTCTCAATCCTCAGCTTGTCAGGCTTTGCCTGCAGCACATTGAACGGGATCCTGGCCTCAGTACCTGTCATGATAAAATGACCGCTTGTATACAGGTTGGAGAACCGTTGCCTGATATCCAGCTTCAGCGCGTTGCTGCTCTTTGCTATCACTGTTTGCAGATCCTGTGCACCGGCAGTCCCGGCGCCGGCAATGATCAGGAGCAATAATATGATCCGTTTCATCATTCTTCGTATTATCATTCTTCGTATTATCATTCTTCGTATTATCATTCTTCGTATTATCATTCTTCGCATGATTGGATTACATCATCAGTCTCCGGAACCACACTTCTTCCGGATCCTGCCTACGTATAGAGAACGTCTATAAATTCAGAATAGTCTGTCTGATCTTCACCAGCCGGGTCAACAATCCCTCAAGCTGGTTCAGCGGCAGCATGTTGGCACCGTCTGAAAGCGCATTTCCGGGATCAGGATGGGTCTCAATAAAGAGGCCATCAGCTCCTGTCGCAATACCAGCACGGGCAATGGTTTCGATCATCTGTGGCAGTCCGCCCGAAACGCCTTCAGCCTGGTTCGGCTGCTGAAGGGAATGGGTGATGTCCAGGACCACGGGGACACCAAACGACTGCATCTCGGGAATGCCCCTGAAATCCACGACCAGGTCCTGGTAACCGAACATGGTGCCCCGTTCTGTGATAATTACCTTGTCGTTACCGGATTCCCTGATCTTTTCTATAACAAACTGCATGGCTGAAGGGGAGAGGAACTGCCCTTTCTTTACAGAAACTGTCCTGCCTGTGGCGGCGGCAGCTAACAGGATATCGGTTTGCCGGCAGAGGAAAGCAGGAATCTGCAGCACATCGGCATAGGCCGCAGCCATGATCGCCTCCGGTGCACTATGGATGTCGGTAATTACTGGTACTTTAAAGCGTTCCCGGACTTCTGCGAGAATAGACAACGCCTTCTCGTCACCGATCCCCGTGAAGGAATCAAGGCGCGACCGGTTGGCCTTGCGGTAGGATGACTTGAAAACCACCGGGATGTCCAGCTTCCGGGTTACATCGACAATGTGGGCAGCAGTATCCATTACCTGCTCCCTGCTCTCCACCACGCAGGGTCCGGCGAAAAGGAAGAAATTATCGAATGAGGGGACGCGGATACCGGGAATCAGATCACTAAGGTTCTCTTTTTTCATCGTCGTAACGTTTTTTGGCTTTCCAGTTTTCTTTCAGTACGCGCTTGATCTCCTGCTCCCTGCTGTTGCTGCCAGGCTGATAGAACTGTTTTTCTGACAATTCATCCGGGAGAAACTGATCGGGAACAAAATTTCCGTCGTAGCTGTGGGCATATTTATAATCCTTGCCGTACCCGATCTCCTTCATCAGCTTAGTGGGGGCGTTACGCAGGTGCAGTGGCACCGGCTGGTTCCCGCTGCTGTTCACCTCGGCGATGGCAGCATTGATGGCTGTGTATGCCGAATTGCTTTTTGGGGAGGTAGCCAGGTAAATGGCTGTGCCGGAGAGAATAATCCGGGCTTCCGGCATCCCGATCATATGGATCGACTGAAAGCAGTTGTTGGCCATCAGCAGGGCATTGGGATTGGCGAGGCCGATATCTTCCGCCGCGAGGATCACCAAACGCCGGGCGATAAACTTGATATCTTCACCACCCTCCAGCATTCGCGCCAGCCAGTAGACTGCCGCATCGGGATCACCACCACGTATCGACTTGATAAAGGCGGAGATGATGTCGTAGTGCTGCTCCCCGTTTTTGTCGTAGATCGCAATGTTCTCCTGCAACCGCTCCTTCACCCTGTCGTTGGTGATCTCGATCTTCCCGGCCTGGTCAGCCAGCTCTGCACGGATCACCAGCTCGAGGGTATTGTAAAGCTTTCGGGCATCACCACCCGAATACTGCATGATCGCTTCGTATTCCCTGATGGTGATGTTCATCTTTTTCAGGTAAGCATCCTCTTTTATCGCCTTGTTGAGGAGCCCGGTAAGTTGTTCGACGTTCAGGCTGTTCAGGATGTATACCTGGCAGCGCGATAGGAGGGGAGAGATGACCTCGAACGACGGATTCTCCGTAGTGGCGCCGATCAGTGTGATGATGCCCTCTTCCACAGCACCCAGCAGGCTGTCCTGCTGCGATTTGCTGAAACGGTGGATCTCATCGATGAACAAGATGGGGTTGGGATGATCAAAAAACTGCTGCTTGCGCGCCTTTTCGATGGTCTCCCGGACATCTTTGACGCCGGAGTTGACAGCGCTAAGACTATAGAATGGCCTTTTCAGCTGCCGGGAGATGATCTTCGCCAGGGTGGTCTTTCCCACGCCCGGGGGTCCCCAGAGGATGAAAGAGCTCATGGAACCCGATTCCACCATGGAGCGGATCACCGCTCCTTTGCCCACGAGGTGTTGCTGACCGGTGTAGTCATCCAGTGAGACAGGCCGCATACGGTCTGCCAGCGGCTGGTTGGGAAGTTGGACAATGGGTTCCATCCATGCAAATTTAGTGGAATTCTCATGCAGTCGGAAATAATATTTTCTTTTCCCATGGTCATTATTTAACCGACCATAGGAATATTTCCCTATTTTTGTACTATTAATGAAAAAATGACACCATGAAAAAAATACGATCCATCGCCATCACCCTGGCCATTATGCTCTCTTCTATCTCTTTGTCAGCCCAGCTCCCGGCAATTGATTTCCTTTATGGCGCTACCAATGATGCGGAGCTGCTGCTAACGGAATACATACGGCCTTATGCCGATATCATGGGCGCAAACCTGAACGCCGGATGGTACAATACTGCGAAACCTCACAAGCTGGGAGGTTTTGATATCACCGTTACCGGAAGTGTGGCTTTTGCACCAGTATCTGCGTTGACTTACAACCTGGGTGACAT
>JAGYMF010000087.1 GCA_018400695.1 Bacteroidales bacterium
TAATATGATCTGTAAATGTCGTTCCGTTAAATGTCAGCATACCTGAAGCAGGCGAGGCAGTAAACTGCACATAATCCCCGTCCGCCTCATAACTGAAATAGACCTCCACCGTTTTCTCCAGCGGTTCAGAGGTAATGGTAACAGGCACCTGCAGGGATTCAACGTTCGCCTGGTCGTAAAGACTCACTGGCGTAGCAGCCGGATTGATTTGTCCGGATTGCACAATATCACCATTCTTGTCAACCTGCAGGTTGAACCTCACAAAACGTCCGTCCGCATTGGAATAGACCTCCCGCTCCTCCTTTTCACAGGAGAAGGTGATCGCCAACAGCGCGATCATCAGGTATCGTGTCGTATTAATAACCTTCATTCTGTATCATATTTTCATTCAGTGAAACACTGGATTCCGGAATTGGAAGCACATAATAATCAGAGGGGTAGGAAAGATTGCAGACAGCAGAGATGCACCCCTTGTCCCGCTCAATATCCTTCTGATAACGGGCGATATCATAAAACAGCATGCTTTCAAAAGCCAGCTCCCGCCTCCGCTCGAGGAAGATCTCCTCCAACAGGTCCGCATCATCACCTGCCGGTGCCAGGCCGGCCCGAATCCTGATCGTGTTAAGATCTGACAAGGCCCCGGCACTTTCTGTTCCACCCATTCTTGCCCCAGCTTCAGACCTCACCAGGTACATTTCCGAAAGCCGTATCAGGGGCACACCAGGATCGTCCTGGAACTTCCGTGTATAATAGTAGGGCTGATCTGAAACCACTTCATTCACAGCAGTGGGTAAAAGGATTTCCATGAACATCCTGCTTCTTACATCCACAGAATCATACAGTTCCAGGAGGTCGCCACTGGCTGTGAATTTTTTGTAATTCTCTTTATCAACATACCCGAAATAGGCATTTGCCACTGAAAATGTCACCGATCCATCATCCGAGGTCCGTGGTGCTGAAAGCTCAAAAATGATCTCGCTTACAGGATCTTCTGCCTTTTCCCACTCAGCAACATAATCATCCCCCTCCATCAGGGTAACACCTGAATGGACGATCACAGAATCAGCCATCCTGTATGCTGTCTCCCAGTCATTCATCTGCAGTGCCATCCTGGCATAGACCGCTGCGGTAGTCAGCCGGTTAAAGTAGGAATACGATGGTCCGTACGGAAGCGCCTGGTCTGGTCCAAACATGCTGAGAGCCATTTGCATATCCTCCTGCATGAGCCTCCATGTCTCTGCCATTGACAGCCTTTCAGGATAATCCTCTCCGGCGGTCACCGTAGCAGTATTGTAGACAATGCCCAGGTGAGATGCATCGCTGGTATAATTGTAATTCTGGGCATACATTATTGCGACAAGGTAATGCACATATGCCCTGCAGGCCAAAGCTTCTGCAATGATCTGATCGACCTGCTCCGCGGTAAACAGGGGATGATCCGTTACATGCTCAATCACCAGGTTTGCCTCATTGATAATACTGTACGCATCAGCATAAACCGCCGCATAATCCGACTCCTTCTCCAGGTCACGGAATTCATAAACCTGTTCAATGTATCTCCCGGGAGGCACCTCAATGATATTATCATTTATATCCGGAGCGAATGCAAAATTACCTCCTACCAGGTCGGCATAGAGATAGAACTTTCCGGCAAGCAGCTTTTCAAAACTGTAATACATGCCGTTCACAGCCTGGTGCACCTTCTCTACAGTGGAAAACTGCTCGGTAATAGAAACCTGGCTGTCAGGTTCTACAACAAGGAATTCACTGCATGACCGGAGTGAAAATAGAAGTATGACTAATAGAATAATCCTGTTTCTCATGGCATTAAAAATTTGCATTGATCCCCAGTGAAAAAGTTCTCATTTCAGGATATGCCTTATTGAGCTCGGCAATCCCGTTCCTGCCCTCTGCCGGTTGGTCGAAATACCAGTAATAAAGGTTGGAACCGTTAATAAACACCCTCAGCTGATTAAATGGCAGTCCGGAATTTCGAACCGGGACATTATATGAGACGTTAACGGAATTCAACTTTATCCGAGAATTGTTGTAGAGGTATTTCGTTGAGTTTGACACCAGGGGCTGGTTATTGATAACAGCGGGGTATAACGCAATATCGCCTGGTTCCCTCCACGCATCATAATAAACATTTGTTGGCAGGTTCCGGCTGAAAATCACCCTGTACTGGTCCAGCAATTCCTTTTGAACCATGGTGTATGAGCCCATTTTGTAACTCATGTTCACTGCCACTGTAAGATGCTTTCCTATAGTAAACCGATTATTGAAACCTCCGAAAAAATCGGGTTGGGAATTCCCAATGGGCTGCCAGTAGTCCTTGTCATTGTAGTGGCTGGACAGGGTAAATCCATCGATCAGCTCACCATTCAGCAAAAAAAGTTCACGTCCGGTGGCAGGGTCAATCCCTGCAAAATCGTAACCCCAGATTACGGAGGTAGGATAACCGATACGCTGTGCCCGCGCAGTCTCAGCAGTTGAATAGGTAGAACCGAGGCCAAGCAGGTGGGTTACCTCATTTCTTACCTGGGAGACATTGAACTGGCTCATCCATTTAAATCCAGCCCTGGAAATGATGTGTCCCCTCAGCCCGACCTCCAGTCCGCGGTTATACATATCCGCACCATTAATCTGCACCGTAGCGTAACCGGTTTCGGGAATCACGCTCCGCGATACGATCATATCGCTTATAAAATCATTGAAGTATTCAATGGTAAGGCTCAGGCGGAAGGATGTCGTGATATCCAGTCCGGCATTGAACTTATAGTTTTTCTCCCATCCGAGGTTGGGATTGGGAGCCGTGGAAGGATTGGCATAATGACCCTGATTGTAGCCATCGCCACCGATATCATCGAAAACGTAAAGTCCAAGCGACCTGTACGATCCGATGCGTGAATTTCCGGAAGTGCCATAGCTGACCCTCACCCGGAAGAATTCCAGCAACTTCATATTTTCCATGAACGCTTCATTGCTCACCACCCAGCTTGCTCCGAGTCCGCCGTTATACGAAGTATTGTTATCTGTCCCAAAAACAGAACTCTGGTCGATCCGGAAATTGGCTAGCAGAAAATAACGCTTGTTATAGTCGTAATTCATCTGGGAGAAAAACGATCGGCCTGTACTCTCACTCTGATCAGTCTCCCTGTCCTGTATGGTAGCCATATCAATGGGCATGATCGCACCCGGATCGGGAAAGTTCCGACCGCGCTCAAAACCAAAATTAACAAGGTTCTTCCTGGCTTCTACGCCAGCCAGGAAATCTACATGGTGATATTGCAGAAAGGTCTTTTTCCATGCAAGCCTGGCGTTCCAGTTCCACCTCCGGGTATCCCGCTCACGCAAAATACGGTACCCCACATTCCCTGAATTATCGATGCCCGTCTGGTTCAGCCCCGAAAAGTAGTTGTCCTGATCCTTGTTGGAGTAATCCATGCCAAAAAGGGTGGACACCTCCAGGTTTTCGATGATTGTGTAGGTGGCATTAAAGCTGTTCAGCAGGGCTTTTGTTTCTGACAATCCCCTGTTTTGGTAGGCCACAGCAAGCGGATTACCATAGAAGTCAAATTTGGTGTAATTCCCATCTGCATCATAGGGAGCAAGGGTAGGCGGCACGGCGTAATTGAACAGCGTATTGGGTGAATTCTTTACAGTAAAAGAGGGTGACACCTTTGCTCCTACCTGTAACTTTTTACCCTGGTAATTGACTGAAAAGCTGGTATTGTACTTGGCATAATCATTCATTACCTGTGGTTCCCTGATATTCTGGTATCCCAGTGATGCACGATAATTCAGTGTCTCTTTACCCCCACTCAGCGAAAAATTGTATCGCTGAAACACACCAACCCTGTTCAGCAGATCGTACCAGTTGGTACTGACTCCATTCCACTCCTGCACATTCTCCGGACTTCCGCTGTTGGCATAATAGAGGTTCCTTATCTCCTGGAACTGCTCACCGTTCATGTATTCAATCCTGTTGATGGCCGTTGAAGCACCTCCCTGGGCTGAAAAGGACATTTTTAACGGTCCTTTCTGTCCGCCCTTGGTGGTAATTACAATCACACCGTTGGCGCCATCAGCACCATACAGGCTAACAGCTGCAGCATCTTTCAAGACATTGATAGATTCAATATCCCTGATACCGATCTTCGCCAGCGGATTCATAAAATCCTCCGACATCCTTCCTGATCCGGCATCAAAAAAAGCACTTCCATCCAGGCCCACCTCTTCGGCAAGAATTATTCCGTCGACAATAATCAGGGGCTGTGTAGAGGTGCCAACAGTATTATTGTTCAGCGGTGTCAATGAACCCTGTCCCCTCACATGAATATTCACCGGGGCACCTACTTCTGCACTGCTTTCAATATACACACCGGCAGTCTGTCCCTCCAGCAATTCGTCGAAGCTGGTAGCGGATTGCTCAAGGATCATGTCCTTTGTCTTGATATTGGAGATACTGCCAACCACCTCCTGTTTCAGCTTTTTGGTTCCATACGATGAGGTCACCACCACCTCCTCCAGTGCATTGACATCCTCTTCGAGGTTAAAGTTGAATACAGACCGGTCCCTGACACGGACTGATTCTGATTTGTAACCGATATAGGAGACCACAAGCACCGTGTTTTCAATATCGGCACCTGTCAGGGTATAAACAAATTTTCCATCCAGGTCCGTCACCGCACCCTTCTGGGATCCTTTCACAATGATCGTTGCTCCCGGTAATGGATAATTGTCACTGGCATCCAACACCTCGCCGGTAATCACCCGTTTCTGCTGTCCGAAAAGAACAAACGGGATTGTCAGCAGAAGAATAAGTAACCTTTTTTTCATAGTATGTTATGCATAAAGCTTTCCTGTAACGATAGACAACAAAGCTGTTAAAACAATATTATCTGAGTTACACCATTGCTATTTCTTTACCAGATTTTCCTTTTCATTCGTCTCCGGATCCCTGAAGAGATATGGATTCACGACCTCTTCCACAAAACCATTGTCATACGTTATGGTCAGCTTCTCCATAGTAATAAGATCGATTATCTCCTGTTCAGTAATCTCACCTTTCACATAAAAGACCACAGCAACAGGTCCACCACCGGCATACCTGGCAATGAGTCCGACGATATACGGATCGGCATGTCCAAGGTGATTGACGACATAGGGCATGAGCTGTGTATTTCTCGGATAATCCTCAATGGGAATAACAACCTGCCCAAGTTCATCATTGGAATATTTGCTACGGTTGTTGAAGGCCCGCTGGAAAGATGGAAATGAAAGGCTTTTCAGGTAGCCACCGCTCAGAAGTGTATCACTGACAGCGATTTCCGATACTGTATAGAGGCCTTTACTTGAAAAACTCTCCTCCACCGTTGAATATACCAGGTCAGACTGTTCAATAATACCTGCCAGACGTTCCAGATCCACGCTTTCATCAATATAGAACCTTACCCGCACAGGATTTCCATAAATCGTCTCAAAACTGTATACCCCTTCGACATCTTTGGCCAGGTTGGCGATAAACACCACATCCAGTTCATCAAAGAAATTCTCGATGTACAGATCGGCCATCATCACTTCAGCATCACTGTCGGGAATCCGTATATCCAGGAACTTGGGTGTAAAAATACTGCGGCGCACCTGCGTTTCATCCATCAAAGTACTGTCGTACATCACCTGTACACGGTGGTCCTTAATGTAGGTAGCAGTGCCTGTGATCCCTGGAATCTCTTTCATCTTATCGACGAACGACATGGAGCTGCCGTAGCACTTGACATGTTTGAGACCTGTCATCTCGAACATCGCTGAACGGTTCATCTCTTCCTCGCTTCCCCATTTCATATCCACAGTGGGGATGGTCAGGTTAGCCCCGAAAATCAGACCAATCATAATCAACGCTACCGTGATCAATGTAGGCAGCCACCGGAACCGGGTTCGTCCGTTGATAGATACAGCCTGATCGTCCGGACATACACCCATGCACTCGGTACACAGGTTGCAATCGGGATGGTTTACCTCTTCCATTTGTGAAACTTTTATACCCTGTGGACATTTACTGTCACAGATTCCGCAATCGATGCAAACAGCCGCATCTCTTCGGATCTTTAACAACTGTACTCCTGCCCTCTTCCTGAGGCCAATCAGCTCCAGGGAATAGGCAACAACAGCAAGGACTCCCAGGGTAATCAGCAGGCTCACCTCGATCTCCGCCCTTCTGAAAAGAAAAAGCAGGAGTCCAAAAGCAATAAATACATAAAAATACTTAAAAGCCGATGAAAGTGCCCCGAGAGGACAAAGGTAACGGCACCAAAACTGTTTAAGAAAAATCCCTCCACCCAGAAGAAGTACAATTGCACCGGAAGCCATCCATGCAGAAACATCCTCACCGAACAAGGTCGCAGTAGCGAAAAAAGGATCGAACTTTTTGCAGAACAGGTCATTGCTGTCGAGGGTGAAGTAGAATACAATAAACAGGAGAATGTATTTGAGTGAACGGACAGCCATGTCTGCAGCTCCCCGCAACTCAAATTTCTTTATCTTCAGCCGCTTTCCTAAACGCCCAATGCCTTCAGACACTGTGCCTACAGGACACACATATCCACAAAAAAGCTTTGAGGCAACGACGACCGACAGTGCCAGCATGACCCCCATAACCACCTGCATACCTTCCATTGAACAGGCAAGCGCTCCGGAGTAGATATACGTAGAGATGGCCTGCAAGCCTCCAAAAGGACAGCATGCCTCAAAATCGAAAAAAAACCGTTTGTCAAATATTGTCCTGATCCAGAAAAACGTCAGCATCAACAGAAACAGCCACTGTCCTGCCTGTCTGATATTCACATTTTTTAAATTCCTGCCGCTCATTATGGGTTGCTATTGTTTTACAAATATTTGAAAAACCATTGAACCAGCCCCATCTTTCAGCACCTATTCTTACAAGTAGTGGTACCAAAAAGATTATGGAACCTCTATAATGCTGTTTATCTATTACTTACACAAATAGCACCCCCCCCAATAAGAGACACCCTGTATCAGTAATACAACACTCCCAGGAAGATCTGTTTGAAAAGCACATACAAATAGCAGACGATGCAACAACCCATAATACATAAATGGATGGAAGAATTACTATTTGCAGCCACTACAATTAATTTACAAAATTATTAGTATGAAACCCTCATCATTGAATTATTGTTACATTGCAGGACCTGGCAGATAATAAAACGATCCTGGATGATGCTATTTAGCTCTTATGTTTGTAATAGCGTCGGCGTGGCTGGATCATTCGGACTTTATGTACAGACACTATTTAAGGTAGGTATCCAGCCAGTTCCTGAACTCACGCTGCCACAGTATTGCATTCTGCGGCTGTGTTACAAAATGGCTTTCATCCGGAAAAACCAGTAATCTGCTGGGCACACCAAGCAACCTGGCAGCATTGAAGGCCTGCATGCTTTGCGTATACGGAATCCTGA
>JAGYMF010000088.1 GCA_018400695.1 Bacteroidales bacterium
ACTATAAAATGTTCCTGCCGTAGCATCCCTTGGCTGCCCATCTTCTTCAACCAGATTGCTGGTGAACCAGAACATGTAGTTATTTTCATCCTGATAACCTGCAGTGTTTTTACCCAGTATAAATTCCGGACGATTCTCTCCATATCCAATAATGCGTATTGCTTTAGGAACATAAATGGTTTTACTGATAAGATATTTTCCTTCAGGAATGAATAATATTCCAAAATTCTTTTCCTTTTTAAGCTTATTGATAGCAAACTGAAGCGCTTCAGATACATCATGCTTTCCATCAGGTGCTATGTTAAAGTTTTTAGAAGTGAAATAAAAAGCTTCCGGGTCATCAGGCATCTGTGTGTAGACTGATTGAGATTTTATGGTTGATGGGAAATATAGAATGACAGCAAAGCATATTATGATCAGTTTCATATCAAATAGTTATGGTAATTATTTTGTGAAATTTTCCATAAAGTACATAATGTTTTTCATCTTTTCTGAATTTTTAATTTCATATTACCCACAACTGCAGGAAAAACTCTTTCTATTTCAATCAATAAAAAAGTTTACAGCTCACGGGCTGTAGCGAATATCCCACCGACACTTCCATCAGGCTTATTAAATAATGAGGCATTAAAAACAACCACCTTTCTTTCTCGATTGTTCGTTCTTAAAACCAGTTCATAGTCTCGCACCATGCCTTTTTCAAAAGTCAGTTTTACGCCTTTGGAGGCCTTCTCTGAATCTATAAAATAATCTGAAAATGCTGTGCCTATCATTTCTTCTCTAACTAAGCTCATTGTTTTTGCAGCCGCCTCATTTACATCTCTGATCTTCCCTTTAGCATCTATTGTAACCATCAAATCCAAACTTGATTCAATCAATGACCTTGTATAATTCTTCACCTGGTCGAGTTCTGCCAATAACTTTTGGGTCTCGCTAATATCTCGAGCTGAAGCAAATATCCCCTGAACTATTCCATTTTCATCCTTATACAGTGTGACATTCAACGAAACCGGAATCATCTTCTTTTCGCCATTCTTCAGATACAGAACAAAATCTTTGACAAAACCTTTTTCATGACATTCCTTGATACATACCTCAGCCAATGAAGGCTCTGAAAAACAGGAGGTGAATTTTATCCCGATAATATCATCCCTCTCTTTTGATAACATATCGCAGCACGCCTTATTTACATCAGATATTATTCCATCACTCTCAATAAATACTAACAGATCCAGGTTGGCTTCTATAAGTCCGCGCGCATAATTCCGAGAATGAGAAATCCTGCTATATGTTCTTTCATCCACCTCTTTTACGGATAGTAGAAGACCATGAACTTGCCCATCACGCCTGCTGCGGAATGTAATGGCATTCAGCAGTACACTGACTGTTTTCCCATCGCCTACTTTCAAATGCTGTGGCAGTGCATTCATCCTGCCCGACAGAAAGCTCAATTTAAGCTCCTGCTCTAACTTTTTACCATCTATAAAGAGCTCCCCAATATGCTTTCCTCTAATAATACTCTGAGGCATCCCCAAAAAAACAGAAAATGCTTCATTCATATCTGTAATATAACAACCTTCATCAAGTGTAATTTGTGGCTCATAGACACCCCCCAGCAACATGTTAGTAAACTTCTGTGCATGTGCCAGTTCAGTGTCTTTTAAATTTTGAGGAGTGTGAAACTTCGTGCTGCTATTTTTCCGCACATTATCCAGTAATGTATCAATATTTTTTCGTGAAGGAAATACCCACTCCCCATACTGCTCCAGATACAAAACCTCGTGTATTACAAATGCGCCATCATTCTGTGTATCAGCCCTTCGTTGCAATTCTTTCATGCGCCGAACTGTTTGATGATAATTAATTACAGGACCTTTACCATATCCGGAACAATATGGTTTTATCGTAAGTAAAGAACCATATTTCGGATCATTTACGATAAAAAACGGAAACCATTTGCAAACAAGGTAATTCTCGTCGTGTCGCTCACATTTATTGTCCTCTGTTAGATATGGGCAAGGCTCATATGTCAATTCAGCAATTTTCCTGGCATACCTGCAGCATTCACCACATTGCTGGCATTGAAATCTTGTTTTACCCGGTATAACAAAATGGCTTTTTGCAAGGATATTCCTTATCTCATTCGATTTTACCTGAATACCAAGCTGATTCAATGCATTAGGCCTCAATCTCGCATCCAAAGAATTATACTTTTCAAATAATGCCCAGTTAATTAAATTGCTTTTTTTGCTCATTGATACATTCATTAATTCAACTCCCTGACATATCAAGGAGCATTCGTTTATACTCTAATAAATAATTTCAATGGTTTTTAAAGCAAATACTGATAACAATCCTTGAATTTCATCTGGCCAGAAACAAAATACTCAATGTTGTAATAATAAACCTGATGAGATTTCAGGTAAATATCCAGACGAAATAATTCGAAAGATGAATGCGAAATTAGCAAAAATATTTGGACCTGGAAATTCCATCCGTTTAATTCAAAACCTGTTTTATGATTACTTTTAATAATAACCACAACCAGGAAAACGAAATCTTTAACCGGACAACAGTCTTAAATTACTGAATATATTCTGTATTAACCAGATTAACGGTGCCATTGATGCTGTTCGCAATCTCACAAAACTACTCAAACGCCAGGTAATCCAGCCCCATGAACCCCCTCCTGTTGTCTGGAGAATATCCTGCAAGATCGAACCGGATCCTGTTTTCGCCCTTCCTGAGCTTATACATACCCAGGTCAACCGTCCGGGTACTGATCTCCTCGCTGTAAAGATTGAACACTCCCGGCACTTGGAATCCATTGACCGAGACACGGAATTTCCCATAGTCGGGTGCGGTGGTAAATCCTGCCGTGATACGCCGCATACCCTCCTGCTCGCTCAAAAATGAGAGTTCCATCCGGTCCCCCTTCTTCCCGTCGAGCCAGAAGACCTGCATGTTTTCGCTCCACAGGTGCGGAAGAAAATTCTGGTACTCAAACCTGCCACCGGTCAGCTCCTCCAGCACCATGCTCTCTGCCTCTATCCCATCTGCAGAAGCAACCGGTGAAATAATGTCTGTGCGCTCAATAGCGACATCAGCGACTGCCCCCTCTGTATCGGGCGCAATATTGCTTTCACCCCCCGGCAACACATACCAGAAGGTAACCGGCGCATAATTGATGATCGCCCTTGTCCAGTGCCACATCTCCATATCCACCCTGATCGAATCGCTGAATGGAATGGCATCCAGTCCGCGGTACCGTATATTCACCGTATACCCCGGCCAGAAATTACCGCTGCCGTCGGGCTGCGCGATAAAAGGATGGTTGGCAAACTTCTCCGGCCGGCACCACGCATAGCCGTAATAGTCCTCTGTCCCCGTGCCGATGCTCGACGGAAAATCCTCACCGTCCACAAAGATCTTTTCATCCCCTTCGCCCCACCAGGCGTAAACCGTATTGAAAACCGTGATCGCATCGCCCACATAAACCCCCTTACCTGTCAGATCAACGAAATTGATATCGAACATACCCCCACCACCTTCATTGGTCTTCGCCTCACCGGTATACAGTTCGGTATACTGGTGCCACGACGCACCGAAATGCATGCTGCGTTCATCCCAGTCCCACGGGGCAACCGCAATCTCACCTTCCGCCACAGTAACATCGCTTTCCCCCAGGTTATGGATTTTAACAATGGCATTCTCCTCGAACGGCATCACCCAGAAAGCCTCCATCAATCCCCCCGGATCCACCTTCGAATACCAGGTGTTGGAGTAGCGCACCTGGTAGCCTGTACCAAAGAAATCTCCCACCGGACACCAGACCGTCCGCTGACCGTCAAAGATCATCTCCACAACTGTGGTCCGCAATGCCTGCTCCAGGTTATCCGCCTTCAGCCTGAGGCTGAACGACCGAATCGCTTTGCTGCCGTTAAAATCCATGACCAGGCCATCGCCGGCCGGAATTGTCAGCTCAATGCTTTGCTTTTCGAGGTCGAGCCCCTCAAGCCCGCGAACCCTCTCCGCCAGGTCTTGCTGCACATCCGCCAGTATATCGGCTGAACGCCCGAGCTCGTCGTCGGAAAAGGTAACGACCTTTGTACGCGGTGGATAGGTCCGGTAGTTGATGTTGTAATAGGCTGCCTCACCACCGGTCTTCGCACCGGGATCGAGAATGTTTTCACTCTCGTAGGTAATCAGGCAATGCTTCGCATAAGGCAGCGGCAGGTAGAGGTTATGTCCGCGGTGGATATACTCCGTGGAATCGGAAACAGAGGCCGACAACGGCTCCCCGGTAAGGAGTCCTCCGCTAAGCACCTCAAATGCGGTACCCTCAATGGCAGGCTCCTTCGCATGATCGAAGTAGATCCGCATGGTCCCCTTACCCGAATTCTCACCGGCAAAGGTCATCCAGAAACGCACCACAGCGCCCGGCCCTTCGGCATCCATCATCACGAACTCCCTCCGGCCGTCAATGGTATCCGTACGAATGAACATGGAACGGTCCCAGTTGGCAAACCAGGTCGAATCGTCCGGACTTACGGTGGCCCTGTCATAGCTGCTGAACTGCTTCAGTGTAAAATCCGGATCGGGATAGCGGGCCATCTCCTCCCGGTCGGTCATCTCCAGCAAAAGCGTTTCAAGGGTGATAGGCTCCTGGGTACAGGAAACCGCCAGGAACAACATCAATGCAAACAAGACAAATGATCTCATGGTATCGTAGTTTTAGTTTAACATGCAATTTCGTACTAAACAATTATAAATCAAAATATTCTATAGAATAAACAACCGTTGCCTGCTTAACGCATCAGCATACACACTGCAAAAGCAGCCTGGCATTGCGCTCCGCATCCACTGTCGACGATTCAATCACCTTCACCCTTTCCTGATCCCGCCTGTTGAGACCCTTCAGGTAAAACTTATCGTAATAGTCCAGCGTGATCATCGCTGCTTCATAATAATCGAGCCGCTCAAGCGCATCGAGCGCCTCCTTTGTCCGGAGCCCCCCCAGCCGCTTTGCAATTTTCTGAACCGACGCGGCGAGCATTCCAGGATCGTACCCTGTATACACCTCCACCAGCAGGTGCGACCGCTCCTCCCTGGGAATTTTTAAAAAGAAGACCTGTGCCTGGCGCATCCGTTCAAACAGGTTTTCCGGAATAAATACCCGTCCGATATGGATACTCTCATCCTCCAGCCATACCGGCCGCTGCATGTCCAGCTTTCGCCACTCCCAAAACAGTAGATTTGTAAAATGCTCATTGGTTGGTTGTTCCGATTCACCAATTGAACCAAAAGCTGAACCCTTATGATGGGCAATCCCCTCCAGGTCGATCACCTGCCTGCCATGCTCCTCCAGCTTCTTCAGGATCATTGTCTTGCCGCTGCCCGTATAACCACCCAGCACATGGATCACCTCAGGCTGTTCAAATGCATCCAGGGCGTGCTGCCGAAAGGCCTTGTACCCCCCTTCGATCACAAAAACATCACTGATCCCGTGCGCGCCGATATGGTCGGCGAAAGATTTGCTGCGCATCCCGCCACGCCAGCAATAGACCGCCACCTTTCCATCTGCTGCTATCCGCTTCGCCTCCTTCACGTACCAGTCAAGCTTCGGCTCAACAAACCGGTATCCCAGTGTATAAGCCTCCTCCTGCGATTTACGGGTATACACCGTACCTACCTTTGCACGCTCCTCATCGGAAAAGAGCGGGATATTCTGTGCACCTGGCACATGCCCTGATGCGTACTCCGCCGGGGTCCGCACATCAATCAGCGGCAGAAGCGGGTCTGCCGATAAGTAATCACTAATGGAGATCCTGTGAACCATGGTGCTGTTAAGCGATATTTTTTCTGGTCAGCCTGACCAACCTGTACAAAAATAAAACATCAATCGCAATTTATTGCACTGTGACACGGTAGACCACATTCCGGTCGCGCAGGTATTGCAGCAGGTATTCAAAATTACGCTCCTGCCTCCCCACCATTTCAGGCGCCAGCACCCCCCGTTCGGTGATCATCCCCTTCAGCAGCATATCGGCCACCCCGGCACAGGTATAGCCTGTGGTCCTGGCCATAGAAAGGGTATCTGACAGCGGATCGTACCGGTCGAAAAGATCATACTGTACGGTGCGTTCCCTGCCTTGCTGTTCGCCGCAGATCGTCACCCGCATAATGGTAAATTCGGCCTCCCCCTTTTCCAGTTTCCATAACGGAAATAACAACCTGGCTGTTAAGTCGATGGGGCGGATCTTTTTACCGTCTACTTCAATTTCGTCATAGGAGAAATACCCCAGTTCCCGCAAGGCACTTATATACTGGATGGTTCCCGGATAACGGAGCGTCTTCTCCACCATATCGGGAATATGCGGCATGGTGGTAAGCAGTGACCGGAGGCCGTCGGAGTTCCACTCCTCCAGGGTCCCCACCTCTTCGAACTCCACCAGTGCAGCATCGGAGAGGGCCGGACAGGTAACTATTTTTCCCTGCTGAACGAGGCGCGCCGGCCGCGTGTACTCCTCAATGCAGTCGATCGGCGACCAGGAGGACTTGTATTCCAGTGGCCAGGTGCGCCGTTCGGGCAATCCGCCAACAATGCATTTATAGCTTTTCACCCGCATCTGCTGGTCGTGGTATCCCAGGATCGCATTGCACATCCCCGGGGCAACGCCCATATCGGCAACGACCGTAACGCCCTGCTCGCGCGCCAGCGCATCAAGGTCCAGGTATTCTTCCGGACAGAAGGAGATGTCAACCATGTGTTTGCCCTCCCCGATCACCTGCTTCATCAGCCGGTATCCCAGGGCCCCGGGTGCGGCCCCGATCACAAGCTCCTTTCCATTCAGCAGTGAAGAAAGATTTTCCGGATCGGTAAAATCGCTGCAGACCGTCTCAATCCCCGGGGTACCCTCCAATCTTCCCAGCGCCTCCCTGTCCAGATCTGCAGAGGTGACCTCATACCCGTTTTTCGAAAGATCGGATACTATGGCGCTGCCTACCAGTCCTGCACCCAGTACAATAATCTTTTGTGCCATTGTATTATTTTTTTGTTTCTCCGAAACAGGCAAAAGCAGGCCGGCTGACCGAAGCCTGAACGATCCCTGTTCCTGAAAAGTAAACTTACATAAAATCCGGCGATCAACCACAGGGGAATAGCCATGTGTGCTCTGATAATTTCTTTGTAAATTTAAAGGCTGTATTAGAGCCGAATGTCTGAAAAGAGCAAACATATCACCGAAACGATCCATATCAAAAATATGGTCTGCAGCTGCTGTAAGATGCTTCTCCGGGAGAAGCTCGAAGAGGAGGGCATCCGTGTGCAAGAGATAAGTCTCGGAAAGGCACGGATAACATATGACCGTAGTTCTGTGACGGAAGAGAAGATCGGTCAGCTGCTGAAAAGATACGGGTTCGGCCTGCTCAGGAA
>JAGYMF010000089.1 GCA_018400695.1 Bacteroidales bacterium
ATGGAAGAACGGAGATTTCATCTATGATGTGGAGACCGGCTCCCTGGTCACCTGGCCCTGTCCGGTGAGGGATGTAACCATCACAGGCGACGAGATGCAGATTACCTCCCGGTTCATCGAACAGATTCCGTCGAGAACAACCGGCTTCGCAAAATACAGCGAGAATTACGTCCACGCAGGCATCCAGGGAATTGCAGAGCGTACGCTGATCGATTACAAGTTAAAACCGGAAGATGCCACACTGCTGTCAGGTCAGATTGCTGACGCATTCGTCGCACACTACAAAGGTGATGAGCCGGTTATTAAGAAACCTCTTGACATGAAAGGGGTCGGACTGATGGGCAGGTTTATCATCCTTTTTCAAAAAAGACTGATCAAAGAACTGTATAACGACCTGCCCCCGGGCGACAATGATGTGGTCATATCGCTTACGGCCGAATAACCCCTGCTTTCGGGCAGTGTTACTACCGGCTATTTTGCATTCAGCAGATAACTCGTAAATTTGTGGCATGCTGATAGAGATCGTAAAGAAGAATTTTCCCTTTTTTGAGGCGGAGCTGCGTGAGGACATCGCTGAGCAGGGAATCCTGAAATCCATTCCTGAAGGCAGTACCCTTATCCAGGAAGAGCAGTATATCCGCTCGTTTCCGATCGTACTGGAGGGGATCATCAGGGTGACAAGGATGGATGAAGACGGCAATGAGCTGCTGCTCTATTATATCAAGCACGGGGAGGTTTGTACGGTCACGCTGAGTTGCTGCGTGGAACGTACAAAAAGTCAGATACGGGCCATCGCGGAGGAGAACACCACGATCATTGCCATCCCGGTGGAGCTGCTCGACAGCTGGATGACAAAATACCAGACCTGGAAGGAGTATGTGATGGTCTCTATGCGCAAAAGGTATGACGACCTGCTGCACACGCTTGACAGCATTGCATTTATGAAGATGGATGAACGGCTGGAGCGGTTTTTTACCGACCGGTTCATGAATACCCGGTCGACCGAATTTATTGGCTCACACCAGGACATCGCATCTTCACTCAGCACTTCCCGGGAGGTGATTTCGCGCCTCCTGAAACAGATGGAGCGCAGGGGAATGATTCACATGGGCAGGAACCGGATCGATTATTCGCCTTTGTGTGACTAAAGTTACTGGACGGTCGTCCCGTTTCATCTTTATTTGCACATCCATTTTAAACAATGACAGGTAACGATGAAAATAGATTCATTTAACGCGCTGCAAAAGATTTTGCAGGATAACAAAAGGATGTTTTTGCTGCTGCATAAATCCGGTTCGGAGCAGAGCGATTGCGCATTGGAAAGAATCCTGGTCGCAAAAGAGTCGGCGAACACCCCACTGTTTACGACAGATGTAACAACTGTGAGGGATATTCACACAAGATACAACATCACTTCAGCACCCAGCCTGCTCGAATTTTCAGAAGGAAAGCTCATGAACGTAATCAGGGGTTGTCAGACGGAAGATTATTACAGTGCTGCCCTGACAGGCACGGGGTTTTCCATGTTTACTGCAGCTGAAGGAAAACCAGCAAAGCGGGTCACAGTATATACCACCCCCAGCTGCACATGGTGCAACACCATCAAAACATATTTCAAAGAGAAAAATGTTAATTTTACCGAGGTGAACGTGGCGGCAGACCCAAAAAGGGCAGAAGAGATGGTCAAGAAAAGTGGTCAGCAGGGTGTTCCCCAAACCGATATAAACGGCCAGGTGATCGTCGGATTCGATAAGAACCGGATCAACGAACTTCTGGAGATACAATAGTTAGTTCAACAAGTATAAACCTAAATTCAACAAACAAATGAAAGAGTTACAGCCAATCAACCAGCACGTTTTGCTGGAAATGGGAGAAGAGAAGGAGGAAAAGACCGCCTCAGGAATTATTATTCCCGATACCGCCAGGGAGAAGCCGCAATTTGCGAAAGTAGTGGCCATCAGTGGTATCGAAAAGCCAGAGATCGCTGTCGGCGACGTTGTATTCTACAAAAATTTCAGCGGCACCGAAATTGAGTTCGAAGGCAAGAAATACCTGATGATGCCCTATGCTGACATATTGGGCAAGCTGGTCGAAACCGACGCAATCTGATGCCAGGGCCGGCTGTAGGTCCTTCGATCATTATCAAAATCTTTAGGTTTCTGCTACTAAAAAGCCGCCCCTGCAAGGGCGGCTTTTTTCTGTTGTAAAGCCTGTGACAATTCTTTGAAAATCCCCTGTTTTCAGCTATTTTCGGGCTTCAGAAACCAACAAAACACTACATCGTGAAAAATTTATTGCTCATGTTACTGGGAGTTATGCTATTGTTCACCTCCTGTAACCCAAACAAAACGGATATGAATCCACTTATTGCAACATTTGAAACTCCTTTTAGTGTCCCACCCTTCGGTCAGATCGAAAATGAACACTATATGCCCGCCTTTATGGAAGCTATGAAGATGCAGAACGAAGAGATTGCTGCGATCATCGGGAATGAAGATGCTCCGGATTTTAACAACACGATTGCCGCGCTGGACTACAGCGGAGAGACACTGAATGCCGTGTCGAATATCTTCTACAATATCCGGTCGGCCAATACCAGCGATGAGATGCAGGATATTGCCCGGGAACTGGTTCCGCTCATGTCGGAACACAGGAGCAACATTAACCTGAACGCAGACCTTTTTGACAGGATACAGACTGTCTACAATCAGCGCGAAAGCCTCGGGTTGAACAACGAACAGGCGATGCTGCTGGATAAAATATACAAGCGATTTGTGCGGAGCGGTGCAGCCCTGAATGAGGAAGATAAAGCAAGGATGCGCAAAATCGATGAAGAGCTGTCAATGCTGTCGCTACAGTTTGGAGATAACCTGCTGGAGGAGACCAACAACTATCAACTGGTCATTGACGATAAAGCCCGCCTTTCCGGTCTGCCGGAAAGCGTTATCTCCGCCGCAGCAGATGCTGCAGCGGAAGCTGACCTTGACGGAAAATGGCTCTTTACACTTCATAAGCCCAGCTGGATTCCGTTCCTCTCCTACTCCGATCAGCGGGATCTGCGCGAAGAGATCTATAAGGCCATGTTTAACCGCGCCAACAACGAAAACGAATACGACAACAAAGAGATCATAGAGAAGACCGTTAACCTGCGTACGGAAAGGGCAAAACTATTGGGATATAATACCCACGCTGCATATGTCCTGGAAGAAAATATGGCGAAGAATGCAGAGACTGTATACGATCTGCTTTGGAAACTGTGGACGCCAGCCATCAAAATTGCAAAAGAGGAGGCCGCCATGATGCAGGAGATGATCGACAATGAGGGGGGTGATTTTGAACTGGCATCGTGGGACTGGTGGTACTATGCGGAAAAAATCCGCAAGGAGAAATATGCACTGGATGATGAGGAGCTGCGGCAATATTTTAGCCTGGAAGACGTAACTGCAGGAGTTCTCGATGTGATCAATAAACTTTACGGAATCACTTTCGAAAGACGTGACGATCTTCCAGTATATCACGAAGATGTAATTGCATATGAGCTTAAAGATAAAGACGGATCTCACCTCGGTATCCAGTACATGGACTTCCATCCGCGTCCGGGCAAACGTGCCGGCGCATGGAGCACCAGCTACCGCAAACAACATGTACGCGACGGTGAGCGCATCAGCACCGTTGGCTCCATTGTCTGCAACTTTTCAAAGCCTTCAGGAGATAAACCGGCACTGATCTCCTTTGATGAGGCACTGACTTTCTTCCATGAAATGGGACATGCCATGCACGGTCAATTTTCCGACTGTACCTATCCGGGCATATCAGGCACAAGCGTTCCGAGGGATTTTGTTGAATTACCGTCACAGATCATGGAAAACTGGGGACAACATCCCGAGGTGCTGAAAACCTATGCAAAGCATTATAAAACGGGCGATCCTATTCCGGACGAACTCATTGACAAACTGGAGGCGAGCAGCAAATTCAACATGGGTTTTGTAACGACAGAATACCTTGCAGCCGCAATCCTCGACATGGACTACCACACCATCGGTGAGGTCAGGGATATCAATGTAACAAGCTTTGAAGAGACATCGATGGAAAACGCGGGACTAATCGATGAGATCATTCCAAGGTACAAATCAACCTATTTCAGCCACATCTTTTCGGGCGGCTATTCTGCCGGTTACTACAGCTATATATGGTCGGAAGTACTCGATAAGGATGCCTTCAATGCGTTTGAGGAGTCGGGAGACCTGTTCAACAAGGAGCTTGCAGATTCGTTCAGGAAAAACATTCTCGCCAGGGGCGGCACTCTTGAACCCATGCAGATGTATATTGACTTCCGCGGACAGGAACCTGACGTTAATGCACTACTGAAAGCCAGGGGTTTACAATAATAATATGCTGGAACTGTAACCTAAACTTAATATAAAATTAAGTCAGGCCTTACATTTGTTTTTTAGTTTTCATTACCTTCGCAGCCGAACGAACGATTGTGAAAGAAATAACTATGATTAAAGTGTATCCAAATCCAGCCAGGTCGACTGCGTACATATCTATTCCTTCAACCATGAAGGGCAGCGTCAGCCTGACTGTCAGAAACAGCAACGGAGAGATAATTGAGGAAAATATTTATGCTGAAGATGCTACGCAGCTGATCACCCTGAACCTTTCAGGACATCCAAATGGTTTTTACAAGGTGATAATGTCTGACAAGTCACAGGAGATGAGCTATGAGCTGCTGAACCTTGGTGAGATGAAATACCATGTGATGGACTAAAACAACGGTTTCGAACAAGCGCATACGCATCAGAAGATCAGACTCCTGAGCCCCTTAGGATCGTAATAACGGTATAGAAAAGGATTTTAAGATCAACAAAAAGCGACATATTCTCAATGTATAGGATATCATACCGAAGCCTTCGTATCATCTGTTCCACATTCTCTGCATAACCGTATTTCACCTGGCCCCAGGAGGTAATACCTGGCTTTACCTTTTGAAGATGAATGTAATGTGGCGCCTCTTCGGTAATTTTCTCAATATAATATTTTCTTTCCGGACGCGGCCCTACCAGCGACATATCTCCTTTAAGTACATTAATGAAATTCGGAATTTCATCCAGCCTGTGCTTGCGCATGAACTGACCAAATCTTGTCACCCGCGGATCCTCCTTTGTTGAGAGTTCCGGACCGTTCTGCTCCGCATTGTGATACATCGAGCGAAATTTATAGATCCTGAAAGGCTTGCCATATCTTCCGATCCGTTCCTGTGAATAGAACAGCGGCCCGGGAGAGGAGAGCTTGACCCCAAGGATCAGGAAAAGCTCCAGTGGTAAGAGCACAATCACCGCCAGTATGGAAATAACCAAATCTGATAAATGCTTCACGTTCATCTGCCAGACCGGCATCAGCTCATGACTCACCTCCACGAGAGGTGTTTCAAAGATGGTCGTGGACTTCACCCGCCCAGTCAGGAGGTCGGTCATACTAGGAATAGCCGAAATCCGTATATCCATAAAACTAAGTTTATTGATGATGTTTCCTATTTCCTTGTGCTCTGAAGGTTCCAGGGCAATGATTACCTCTTCAACCCTGTGTTTTTTGATGACCCGTTCCAGATCATTCATTTCCCCAAGGTGGGCAATATGGTCCTGTAACTGATAGTGCTCCTTGAAGTGAACGTTCACAAAACCCTGGATAAAATGTCCGCTGGCATGGGCCTCCTGCTGAAGATCGAGATATACCTCCCGGGCATTTTCATTGCTGCCAATAAAAATGGTGTTATATCCCAATTTTCTGGATCTCACCTTCCCCACAGTTTTCCCCGTTAAAATCATTCTCGGAATCAGCGTAAGGGTAAAATGCAACAAAAAAAGGATGAAGAACAGATTATAATAATGGGTATAATCCGGAATAACATCATCCAGAATTAATAGAAAAAAGATAATAACTACGCCGAACAGAACATTGAGGAAAGTCCTTAAAAAATCGTCAAGACGTGATCTTCTGAAAATATTTTCATAGAATCCTGAGAAATAATAGAGTACCAGCCAGGCAGCAGGAAGTGCGCCAACACCAAGCCAGAACCGTATATCCAGGTTCACAGGTACATCATACCCGAAAATCTGAGGCTCAACATTCAACTTCCTGTGAAGGAAGAACAGTGCCCACGCAACAGCAGCTGCGAAGTAATCAGCTAACAGGTACTTAATCCGTTGCCTCCTGTGGTTTTTCTCCATTAGAAAAGTTCAGGGTATATTTATACTTAACGATAATTGTCTCAAAAAAATTGCACGGAAGTATAAAAAATACTGACAGCGTTAGAAAACAGACAATCTTCTTTCAGAAATAGCTTTCCAATCTTTTAATATTATTATTCCTTTTTCATTTTCGCTATTCAGACTATCTTTAGGGGCATGAGAGATACTTACCGCCACAAGGGGCTGCGAAAAAAACTGATCGATTCGCTGAGGGAAAAAGGGATTAATAATGAAGAGGTGCTGAATGCTATGAACAGGGTTCCGCGACACCTCTTCATGGATAGTGGTTTTATAGAGCACTCCTACGCCGACAAGGCCTTTCCTATCGCCGCAGGACAGACCATATCACAACCATTTACGGTGGCTTTCCAGACCGCACTGCTTGACCCGGTGAAACACCAGAAAGTCCTGGAAGTAGGTACCGGATCCGGTTATCAGGCTGCTGTCCTTATAGAGCTAGGAACCAGGGTTTTTACTGTTGAACGAATTAGGGAACTATACCATTCTTCCCGCGACCACCTGGTCTCCCTTGGATACAAAGCTGGCTTCTACTTTGGCGATGGATACGAAGGATTGCCTGCATTTGCTCCCTTTGACAGGATCCTGGTTACCGCCGGCGCAAAAGAGATTCCGGAAAAGCTGGTGGCTCAGCTGGCGGTAGGGGGAAGAATGGTGATCCCTGTCGGAAGTCGTTTGGGACAAAAAATGATCCTTCTTGAGAAAAAAGACGAGAAAAATATTATAAAATCCGAACATGGCCACTTTGCTTTTGTTCCATTACTTAAAGGAAAAACAAACGGAACATGATACAACTGAACAAATTGGTATTCAACTCTTTCAGGGTGAACACCTATCTGCTGCATGACGAGACAAAAGAGTGCATCATTATCGATCCGGCTAACCATGATACTGATGAGAATAAGCAATTAACAGATTTTATTGCACAGCATGGCCTGAAACCGGTGCTGAATCTGAATACACACTGCCACATCGATCATGTTCTCGGGATCAACTACATCAGAAAACAATACGGCATC
>JAGYMF010000009.1 GCA_018400695.1 Bacteroidales bacterium
AAGCCTGCTGAAAGAGCATGCCTCCGGAAATTAAGCATTATCCGGAACCCTTCCCCGATCTCAGTAACCTCACTGTAACAGGCTGAAGCGTTACCATACACCCTTTTGCAATACCTGAAAGACCGGGCTCAATTATCTGGTAAAATTCCTCCAGCTTATCCTGCGTATCTACGATTTCAATGACCACCGGCAATTTGTCGGTCAACTCCCAGAATTTTGATGAGCTGATGTGCCTGCTGCTTAATCCATATCCCATAACTCCCCTGAACACAGTGACACCGCAAATTCCCTTCTCCTTCGCCAGGTAAACAATATGCTCGTATAGCAGTTTAGTACCAATCTTGTCTGTTGTACTCGCATAAATCTTCAAACTACCGTGCGCATCTGTCTTCATGGTCAAAGTAAATTAGATGAAACATAACCCAGGTAAACAGCAAGAAAACCCAGGAATATGCTTAAACCAGTGTAGATGATAACCGATACATACTGTCCGCTGTGCATCAGCGCCAGGTTCTCACTCGTAAAAGTCGAAAATGTGGTAAAACCACCGCAAAGCCCAACCATCAAAAGCAGCCGCATATCTGCTGTAAGTACCGTACCCTTCTCTGAAATCCCGACAAGAAAACCGATGACCAAACTGCCAAGCACATTCACAATAAGGGTTCCCACCGGTACTGAAAAAAAATAGTAGTGGATGTCGATCCGTGACACAAAAAACCTTGCAATACTGCCTATAAAACCACCTGCCCCAACAAGGAGAATCTGCTTTATCATATTACCTGCTTATATTCCGCATTTCCAACCAATAAATATATAGAAAATATAACAGCCGCTACACCAAACGCTATTCTAAAACATATCACTTACGCATTGCATAAATAAAACGGATGATTAAATTTAAACTTTCTAACTATTTTGACCAAAAAACTACTAATTATTAATTGAAAGCTGAAGATTAAGGTAAAATAGCAACCGTAAAATGGTCCATGTTGATGCTTCACCAAAATCTATAGCTATAAAGAGGATCACCCTATGGAAGATTCAATGCACTTAGACAACCTGGATAAAAAGATACTTTCGCTGATCACAAAAAATGCCAGGATTCCCTATCTTGAAGTAGCGCGTGAATGCAATGTGTCCGGCGCAGCGATTCATCAGCGGATCCAGCGGCTGATAAAAGTAGGGATTATCTCCGGATCGGAATTTACACTCGATCCTAAAAAAATCGGATTTCATACCTGTGCTTATGTGGGTATTTTCCTGGACAACGCAGGACTGTATCCTGAAGTTGTGGAGCAGCTGAAAAAGATTCCTGAAATCACCCAATGCCACTATATCACGGGGGGGTATTCGATTTTTATTAAAATATATACCAAGAACAACGAGGACCTGAAGCATGTGCTGGTCGAAAAGCTACAGTCGATCGCTGGTGTGTCCAGAACGGAAACATTTATCTCACTGGAAGAGAGCTTCAGCCGGCAGATCCCCCTTGAGTAATTCAGCCGGTGCGCTGCCTGACCACCTCATACATGATGATCCCTGCAGCTACAGAAACATTCAGCGACCCAATAGTCCCGTATTGGGGTATGGATATTGAATGATCAATATATTCAAAAAGCTGGGGCGATATTCCTGCGTCCTCAGCCCCCATCAGGATAACAGCTGGAACCGACAGGTCAGCCTTATACAATGTCTGCCCGGATTTTTCCGTTGCCGCAAAAACCTGCAGTCCGCTGCTTCTCAAATAATCCAGCAACATCCTGAGGTCAGGATGACGACAAACCGGGATGCTGTGAAGTGCACCGGCAGAGGTCTTGACTGCTTCGGCAGTGATACGCGCACTCCCCTTGTATGGCAAGACTATGGCATCAACTCCAGCACATTCAGCAGTACGGGCAATCGCTCCGAAATTCCTCACATCTGAAACCTGATCGAGGACAAGAATGAAAGGATTCTTCCCTTGTTCAAAAATCCGTGGCAGAATGAATTCAATCTCACTGTAGGCAATCTCGGAAACATAAGCGATTACCCCCTGGTGGTTCTTCATCGTGATGGAATTCAGCTTCTCTAAAGGTACATGCTGAAAAGGGATCTTCTCAGCGATGAGCCTGTTGCGAAGCTCTATGAAAAGATCACTGGTTGTGCCGCGTGACCCTTTTAAAAGTACCTTTTCAAGCTCCCTGCCTGCATCCAGCGCTTCTGTGATCGCATGGATACCAAAAATAAACTGATCTTTTTCTTTTTTCATAATTTACTAAATGAATATACTTTGCCGTCTCTCCATGAACTTACTGCAGCCGACCAGTATGGCAGTGATTGCATATCTTTTCTCCATAGAAGATTCTGGTTCGAATATATACCTGGCTTCCTCTCAAAAACAAATTCAGCAACCTTGCCTTTCCTCCCGGATGAATAATACCATCGCTCTTCCAACCCGTTATCCTTCATCCTGTCGGGCGGACCCATAAGGATGAATATCATGCCCCTGTCTGTTTTCCAACCCTCCCGGTCAGCCCTGAAAAACAGGTTGGAGTATAATACCCGGTTATAATAAACCCGGATAAGCTCCCGTGAACGATCCGTAGAATTGGTGCGCTTCAACCAGAAATCATCCACCGCCCTCTTTGTGTTCGGTTGATTCAGCAGATTATTGTACTCTGCCAGCGTAGCGATATAAAACAAAGGCTCCATCAAGCCTTTAGCCGTCTTCACCTGTGGATAATCCGGACCAAAATTATGAAGGGTAATGCCCTCCCGGCGCGAGGAATCGACCCTGAAGTGATACATACCCTGCTCAGGCAACGTAAATACCGTGGTGTCTGAAAACGGGACCACCATGGTGGTGTCAACCGCAAAAGGATAAAAAGAGGGCGCATTCAGCGCAACAGGTGGTCTGGGGAATGGTTGATCCACCTTTAGCAGATCAATATAAACCGTATCTGTCCCGGGATGCCTGTACTTTATCTTAAAAACCTCTCCGGGCATCAGGTAATTTTGAAACCTGGGGTAGCTTGTGCGGGCCGATACCACGCTGAAATTCTGCGAAGAGAGATCATCGGTCTTGTCAATAAACAGATGCTTCAAACCACGGGTACCGCGCAACATATCTCTCGACTCCAGCCTGATCATATAACGCTTTCCTGAATCAATACTCAGCACCTTGGCAGTAAAATAACCCGACCGCTCCTGGTCCTTCTGCCCCAGCTTAACTTCAAACCCCGAAGAGTCGCTTACCGCACTAACCATCCCGTCATCATCTAACTCATACAGCAAATAACTGATATCAACCAACGCACGGTACTCTCCATCCTCGTTTGCCTGGTTAAACAACAATTCACCAGGAAATATGCGGACATACAAAGATGTCAGGTCATCACTGAGATGGTGTACCTGGTAATCCACATTCAGGGAAAATTCACTCGGATTGTACAAAGCTGCCAGTTCACCCGACTCAGCGGCCGTTTCCTTCGTAGAGCGGCACCCTGTAATCATTGTAACAAATAGCAATATACAAACAATGCTCCTCATTCAATTACAGCTAATGATAACGTCTCACAAAATACTCATTTTCAATCACCTTTCAAATTTTCCAGATGAGCGGATGCAGATTCCCACTGTAGCATGAGCGCATCAAGTAACCTGCGCTTCTCCTCGTATGAGGTAAAGACCGCCGGATCTTTCACCTTTCCGGGATCGGAAAGAATCGCATCCATTGCCTTCAACGCTTGCTCCAATTCATTGATCCGCCCCTCAAGTGTATGCACCTGCTTATCTGCCTGCCGGACCTTCTTCTCATGCTCCTTCATCTCCTGGTACCCAACACGGTTCGTTGAATTCGCTTTGCCTGAACCCCTATTTTCCGATTTGCCCTTTCGCTCAATCTCACGGATAGAACTAATCTTGCGCTTTTCCAGGAATTCAAATATTCCGCCGGAATACTCCTTTAATCCTTTGTTCCTGAACTCATACACCTTGTCAACCAAACCGTCCAGAAACTCCCTGTCGTGCGATACCACAATAAGCGTTCCATTGAACTGCAACAATGCATTCTTTAGGATATCCTTCGAACGCATATCGAGATGGTTGGTCGGTTCATCAAGGATCAACAGGTTGAATGGCTGTAAAATCATTACCGCCATTGCCAACCGCGAACGCTCCCCCCCTGAAAGCACCTTCACCTTCTTGTCCACGTCTTCACCACTGAAAAGAAAAGCCCCCAGGATATCACGCATCCTGGTCCTGATATCACCCACCGCTACTGCGTCGACAGTCTCAAATACTGTCCGCTCCTCGTTCATCAGCTCATCCTGGTTCTGGGCAAAATATCCCAACTCAACATTGTGCCCCAGCTTTAGCATCCCCTGGAAATCAAGTGCTCCAATGATCATGCGCAACAGGGTTGTCTTACCTTCTCCGTTCCGTCCAACAAATGCAACCTTCTCTCCACGCTCAATCACGAGGTCCACATCTTTCAGCACCTCATGATCTCCGTATGATTTACACAGACCCGCAGCTTCAATCACCAGCTTACCCGACCGTGCCGCCGCAGGAAACCGCAGGTTCATATCGTGTGTATTATCCTGCTCTACCTCAATCCTGTCAATCTTCGACAGCTGCTTGATCCTCGACTGAACCTGTACCGCCTTGGTGGCTTTGTACCTGAACCGTTCAATGAATTTTTCAGTGTCCTTGATCATCTTTTGCTGGTTCTGAAAAGAGGCCATCTGGTGCTCTATGCGCTCCTCCTTCAAACGGATATATTCGCTGTAACCTACCTTGTAATCATGCAGATTCCCCAGGGTAAGATCCAGCGTCCTGTTGGTTACATTGTCAAGAAAAACCCGGTCGTGCGAAATCACCAGTACACCTCCATTGAATGTCGATAAATAGTTTTCGAGCCACTGTATTGAATCAATATCCAGGTGATTCGTTGGCTCGTCGAGCAAAATAAAATCCGGCTTCCTTAATAAAATCTTGGCCAGCTCCATCCGCATTCGCCATCCACCTGAAAATTCTGTCACAGGCCGCTTCATATCCCCGGAGGTAAACCCCAATCCCACCAGTGTCTGTTCGATATCGGCATGAATGGCGTTCCCTCCTTCCATCTCAAACCGTTCATTAAGGGTCGACAACTGCTGGATCAGCTTCATGTAACTGTCAGATTCGTAGTCTGTTCTCTCGGCCAGCTCATGACTGATGCTTTCAATTTTATGCTCCATCCGAAGAATGTGCGCGAATGCTTTCATGGTCTCATTGTACAAACTACTGGTACCGGAATGTTTCATCTGCTGGGGCAGGTAACCAATATCCAACCCGTCAGACCCCACAACTACACCCTCATCGGGCTTCTGCAGTCCGGCAATAAGGTTCAATAAGGTGGTCTTCCCGGCTCCATTCCTACCCACGAGACCTGCCCTGTCTCCCTTGTTTAACTGAAAAGATATTCTGTCAAAAAGGGTGAAGGCACCAAAACGTACGGTAATATTGTCAATTGAGATCATGATTTTTTTAAATAATTTAGCACGGGTGCGATGGCATAATCATACCCCCACATCAAACCATGAAGCGGGTGTTTTGTTTTCTGTCTCCCTTCTACCACAAAAAGCTTTCCGGCAGGCAACTCCTGCAACACCTGTTTTACCCGGCAGATCCGTTCCTCATATAGCACCCTGTCAATGCCACTGTGGTTGCCCCAGCTAAGGATAACCCGGTCACTCTCTGTCACTGTACTCCTGATAAAATGATCATTCTCCATACCAATGACCGACATGGCCCCCTCCTGCCGGAACATCCTGTTCAAATCACCGGGATCAGTAGCCCGGTATGCAAAAATATTCAGGATATGCAACCAGCGTACATCACTGAACCGGTGATATACAAAGGTCTCTACCTTCCTGATCGTGGCATCGGCCATCTTTTCATCAGCAGCACTGGGATTCTTCAGGATCACAGCCACTGAATTCCTTCTCTCCCGGTCCAGCAGTGTATCACGGTATTCTACCGTCAACCGGTAACGATAACGCTTGTCAGAAGAGAAGACAGCCTCAACTGATTCTTTTTCAACAAATTCAAAATGTGGTATTTGTCTTCCAATCCTGGTCATAACCACTTGCCTTTTCGAACAAAATCAACGCTAATTTGTAAATACTATCAAAATAAAACCTCTAACAATGAGTAAAATGGTTACAACAATCATTATCAGCTTGCTCTCCGGAGCATTGATAGCAATAGGAATCCTCTTTTTCAGTGCACCATCTATGATGCTCCGGGAGGACAAAAGTAAACATGATTTTCAAACTACCACTGAGGAAATCGAAAAATCGGTGGAAGCGGCCGGCTGGAAAATCCCCCATGTGAATGACCTTCAGGCTACACTCCATAAATTCGGGAAGGATGTTCTCCAGGTAAAGGTCTATGAGATATGTAAGCCCGACCTCGCTTACGAAATTCTCAGCAGAGACAACGAACGAATCGCCTCTTCACTCATGCCATGCAGAATAGCAGTATACGAAAAATCCGACGGAACAGTCTATGTCTCCCGGCTCAACGCAGAACTGATGTCACGCCCCATGAGCAGGATTATCCGCAAAAACATGGCCAGGGCCGCCCGGGAAACCGAAATGATCCTCGAACCTGTAATACATTGATCAAACCGGAGTATTCTCTTCTCTCTGTGTTATCTTTGCTCCCGTAAAAAAAAAAGAATATGGGACGAAAAAAGCTGCCTGCTTACGAAGGTATTACTATTGAAGATATCGCTGCTGAAGGCAAATCGATTGCCCGCATCGGCGATTTGGTGGTGTTCGTACCCGGTGCAGTGCCGGGTGACGTGACCGATCTGCAGGTCACCAGGAAGCGTAAAAAATACATGGAAGCGAAGGTCACCCGCTACGTCAGCTATTCCGGTCTCAGAACTGAACCCTTCTGCACACATTTCGGAACCTGCGGCGGCTGCAAATGGCAACACCTCCCCTACAGTGAACAGCTGAAATTCAAAGAGAAACAGGTGCTGGATGCACTCCAGCGTATCGGGAAGGTGCAGATCGGTCAAACACTGCCGATCATCGGTTCGGAAAAAACTGAATTCTACCGCAACAAACTGGAATACACCTTCTCCAACCACCGCTGGCTGTCAGACGAAGAGACCTCCTCGGATGCGGTAATTAAAAACCGGAACGGTCTGGGATTTCATGTACCTGGCCGGTTCGACCGGGTGGTGGATGTGGAGAAATGCTTTCTTCAGGCAGATCCCGGTAACAGGATACGGAATACTGTAAAGGAATTTGCCCATGCCAATGGCTGCAGCTTCTATGATCACCATACCAACGAGGGACTGCTAAGGAACCTGATTATTCGGAACACAACCACAGGTGAAATCATGGTTGTCCTCTCTGTTCAGTACGATGAACCCATTATCTACAAGCTGCTCGACGATCTGTACAGCAAAGTGGAGGGCATCACAAGCCTGATGTTCGTAATCAATCCCAAGAAGAATGAAACACTGTATGACCAGGATATCAGGCTCTATAAAGGCCGTGACCATATCATCGAGGTGATGGATGATCTACGGTTCCGCATCGGTCCGAAATCTTTCTTTCAGACAAATACCTGGCAGGCGCTGAACCTCTATCGGACAGCCAGGGAATTTGCGGAACTCTCAGGATCGGAAACCGTCTATGATCTCTATACCGGTGCTGGAACAATCGCTAACTATATCGCCGCCTCCGCAGCACGGGTAATCGGGATCGATTCCGTTCCTGAAGCCATCGAAGATGCCTGTATCAATGCTGAACTGAATGAAATACCGAATACTACCTTCCATGCCGGTGATATGAAAGCGCTCTTTACTGAAGATTTTATCGAAGAGAATGGCCGTCCCGATCTGATCATTACCGATCCGCCAAGGGCTGGCATGCACGAGGATGTGATCCGCGTAATGCTTCAAATCGCCGCGAAAAAGATCGTTTATGTTAGCTGCAATCCTGCCACGCAGGCCCGGGATGTGCAGCTGCTCTCCGAAAAATACAATGTACTGAAAAGCAGGGCTGTAGACATGTTTCCACACACCCATCATATCGAAAATGTCCTGCTACTGGAACGAAAAGACTAAACACCGCGGGGCAACTTCTCCCGGGGCCAGTCATGCTTGAAATCACGCCAGTACTGACCAATGGTCAATTTGATGTCGTGCCGGAGAATCAATATTCCCAACAGGTTCGGAATGGTCATCAATGCAATGGTAATATAGGAAAGATTCCAAACAATGGTTGTATCTGTAAATGATGCGAGGAAAAAACCGGCTACATAAAACATCCTGTAAATGATCACGTACTTCGTTCCAAACAGATAGGTCACAGCCCGGCCACCATAATATGACCAGGAAATGGCCGTTGAAAATGCAAACAACAACAGCCCGATGGCAACAATATACTGACCCCAGTCACCCAGTACACTTCTCTTAAATGCCTCGGTGGTAAGCGCTGCACTGTGAATCAATGATTCACCGCTCAGGTAGATACCCACATCCGGAAATACCGGGCGCCCGTTCATTACCTGCAGTGTGCCGGTATAATACCCATCACCATTATGTACACGAACGTTTTCGGCAAATGACTGAGCATGAATAACCGTGATCCCCGCAGTAGTGATCGCTCCTTCGGAAATATCCAGCACGCCTTCATAAGGTGCCAGCGTGGTATCGCTGCTGAAATAGCGGCTGAAAAGACTTATATCCTCCTTGTCTGTATCATCATACACTCCAGCAATAATCTCCAGGTCTGCCTGCTCAAATTTGTTCCCGATTTTTTCGTTCCATACACCGGATGATAAAAGGACAAGTCCGGTAATCGTGCAGATGATAATGGTATCAATAAAAGGCTCAAGGATGGCAACCATCCCCTCGGATACCGGCTCGTTTGCCCTTGCAGCCGAGTGGGCAATCGGGGCAGATCCCTGACCGGCTTCATTGGAAAACAGCCCCCTGTTCACCCCTTTGTTGAATGTGAAGGCAAAGGAAGCTCCCAGAAATCCCCCCACAGCAGCTGTCCCTGTAAAAGCATCAGCAAAAATCGATATAAACGAAGGCCCTATGTTACGGAAATTGGAGAATATTACCAGCAACGCACCGAGAAAATAGATAATAGCCATGACCGGCACCAGGGTGGAGGTAACCCTGGCAATGCGCTTGATTCCACCAATGATCACCAGCCCCAATAACACAGCAAGTATGCCGCCGGTAACAATGTGCTCGATCCCGAACGATTTATGTATCGCATCGGAAATGCTGTTTATCTGGGGAAGGTTTCCTGTACCGAACGACGACAGGATTGTGGCAAATGCAAAAAAAGCGCCCAGAATCGCCCCGGTTTTTATGATCTTTCCCGACTTAGTGCGGATATTCAGCCGCTTCTTCATGTAATACATCGGTCCACCCGAGATACTGCCATCAGGCAGGATATCCCTGTACTTGTGGGAAATGGTGACCTCCACAAATTTTGTACACATACCGAATACAGCCGTGATCAACATCCAGAACAATGCTGCCGGTCCGCCAAGATGAATTGCCAATGCTACGCCTGCAATATTGCCCGTTCCCACAGTACCGGAAAGCGCCGTCGTAAGCGCCTGGAAATGGTTCGTGTCCCCCACATCACCCTGCCGGTCAAACTTACCCTTTACAATCTTTATTGCATGACCGAAATAGCGGATCTGAGGAAACCGCAGGTAAAACGTAAAAAAAACTCCGGTCAGCAGCAGGAAGTAAACGAACCACCAATGGCCACCCAGGTAGTTGTTCATTCCCAGCAGGAAATCATTGATCTTTTGCATACAATAACTAGCTTATGTGATTAGAGGCTGGTAAAAATAATAAAATTAGGCTGCAATCAAAGGACGAAAAACGGTTGCTGACCATTTCAGAAAAATAGTTCCCTTCACAGGATTCCTGAATACAGCCATGGAATACCCGGAAAATGAGTGAGATAGATGAAATGTGACTTTTATTACATTCAGTCAGCCAGCTTCTTTATAGTTTTGTACCATCATTAGAAACAACAATTTAACAAGACATTAAATCACAATTAAAAACGACTGCAATTATGAGCCTTGAACATTTAACTGTAGATACATTCAAAGAGAAAGTATTTAATTTTGAAGCCAGCAAAGACTGGAAATTTGAAGGTGACACGCCTGCAATTATCGATTTCTATGCAGACTGGTGTGCACCCTGTAAAATTATCGCTCCTATTCTTGAAGAACTACAATCAGAATACGGCGATAAACTGACCATCTACAAGGTCAATACTGAAGAGCAAAGGGAACTGAGTGCCATTTTCGGCATACAGAGCATTCCTTCATTGCTGTTCATCCCTACCGAAGGCCAACCGCAAATGGCCATGGGCGCACTCCCGAAAGAGACATTCAAACAGGCAATTTCAGAAGTATTAAGCGTAAACTAAAAAATGATGATGAGAAAATTCATACTGGTACTTGCACTGGGATCTTTTGCAGTCGCAGGCTGCGGAAATGGTGAAGCTGATAAAAATACAAAATCAGCCAATAATAGCGTAGCAACAGCTGAAAGCAAAAGTGTCACCGCAGAAAGCGAAAAGAAGAGTTCGGAAAATGCGACGATCATGCTTACAAAAGCCGGGTTCATCGAAAAGGTGATGGATTACGAATCCAATCCGGAAGTATGGAGCTACAAAGGCGACCGTCCGGCTTTGATCGATTTCTATGCCGACTGGTGCGGTCCGTGTAAAATTGCATCTCCGATACTGGAAGAGCTGGCACAGGAATATGAGGGCGAGATCTATATCTATAAAGTAGATACCGAAGTTGAACGCGAACTGGCATCCGTCTTCGGAATCAGAAGCATTCCTTCATTCCTTTTTATTCCCCAGGAAGGCCGCCCTACCATGAGCAACGGAATCGCAAGGACACCCGAGGAGACTAAAGAGATGTTCGCACAAATGATCGACGAAATTCTCCTGGAAAAAGGATCTCCGAAAACCCCTGAATCATTATAGATTTTTATCCATAACAGAAAAAAAAGCCGGGCAAGCCCGGCTTTTTTTGTTTCTATTCAGGGATATGTTAAGTATCTTTACGCTAAAATTCCATGAACTCACCTATGACCAGAAACTCACCTATGAAATATATTGGCGCACATGTAAGCGCAGCCGGCGGAGTAGAAAACGCCCCTGTTAACGCCGCTGCCATCGGGGCAACTGCATTCGGACTGTTTACCAGGAACCAGCGTCAGTGGAACCCTAAACCACTCGAGAAGAAAAACATCGATGCCTTCAGGAAAAACTGTGAAATAAACGGTTTCGGACCGGGACAGATACTTCCGCACGACAGCTACCTGATCAACCTGGGGCATCCTGAAAAAGAGGGTCTGGAAAAATCCAGGAATGCTTTCCTCGACGAAATGCAACGCTGTGAACTGCTCGGTATCGACCGCCTTAACTTTCACCCGGGAAGCCACCTGAATAAAATACCGGAGGAGAAATGCCTCCGGATTATTGCCGAAAGTATCAATATCGCACTGGAAAAGACAACAGGAGTTACTGCAGTAATAGAAAATACCGCCGGACAGGGCAGTAACCTGGGACACACCTTCGAGCAGATCGGCTTTATCATCGACCTGGTAGATGACAAACAGCGGGTCGGCGTATGTATTGATACCTGTCATGCCTTCTCTGCAGGGTACAACCTGAAAACCGAAGAGGGTTTTTTTGACGTCTTTAATGCCTTCGAAAACACCGTCGGCTTCAAATACCTCCGGGGAATGCACCTGAATGATTCAAAAAAAGAACGCGGCACACGGGTCGACCGGCACAATAGCCTGGGTGAAGGAACACTGGGTATGGAGCCCTTCAGAAGAATCATGTCGGACGACCGTTTCAACCATATGCCCCTGATCCTCGAAACACCCGATGAGTCAAGATGGAAAGATGAGATTGAACTCCTTAAAAAAATGCAATAAATACGCAATAAATAACACCACAACAATATCATGAGACATGAACGATCACATGCCAAGATCATCGCAACCATCGGCCCCGCCTGCGAAGACAAAAAAATACTCGAAAAAATGTTCCATGAGGGCATTGATGTCGTTCGCCTGAACTTTTCACATGGCGGCCACGAAGAACAAAGAAAGCGCATTGAAACTGTAAGACAACTAAATACAGAGCTGAACAGCAATGTGGCGATACTGGCCGACCTGCAGGGGCCGAAACTGCGGGTTGGTATCATACAGGATGAACCGGCAATGCTCATTGAGGGTCAACCCTTCGAACTTACCAATATTGACTGTGAAGGCACAACGGAAAAAGCCTTCATCAGCTACGAGCTGCTCCCCCGGGATGTGAATAAGGGAGACATTATCCTGATAGATGACGGCAAACTGCAACTCAAAGTTACTGGCAGTGACGGTGAAACCACCGTCAGAACTGAAGTAATCGTCGGCGGCCCCCTCTTTTCAAAAAAAGGGGTGAACCTGCCAAGTACCAAAATATCAAAACCAAGTCTCACTGAAAAAGATATCGAAGATGCCCACTTTGCCCTGAAACACGATGTGGACTGGATCGCACTGTCATTTGTCCGAAAAGCACAGGATATCCGCGACCTGAAAGAGATCATTGCAGAATCCGGCAAAGAGGCCAGTGTCATCGCAAAAATTGAGAAGCCGGAGGCATTGGACGAACTGGACGAAATCATCGACGAATCTGATGCAATCATGGTGGCCAGGGGCGACCTGGGCGTGGAGGTTGACTTCCATAAAGTACCGCTGATACAAAAAAATATTGTAAACAAATGCATCTCCATGTCAAAACCGGTGATCATCGCTACACAGATGATGGAGAGCATGATTACCAATGCCACCCCCACCAGGGCTGAAGCAAATGATGTAGCCAATGCTGTACTGGATGGAGCAGATACCGTGATGCTCAGCGGTGAAACATCCGTCGGGAAATACCCTGTCGAAACCATCAGGAGTATGCAGATGGTGATCGACTCAACAGAGTACCGCGGATTCCATTTCTTCAGAAAACATCCGCCAAAAATCCATAACGAAACCTTTCTCCAGGATTCCCTTTGCTACAATGCCGTGGTAATGGCCGAGCAGTCAGAAGCGGCTGCAATCATCTGCCTGACACACTCAGGCTATACAGCATACCGCATCAGCTCCCACCGGCCCAGGGCCAATATCTTCACATTTACCATGAATCCCGGGCTAATCAATAAAATGTCGCTCGTATGGGGCGTACGGGCTTACTATTTTGCCGATTGCGGTAATATCAACGAATATATCGAGTACTCAAACAACTTCCTTCTGAGCCAGAACCTCATCAGGAAAAATGACCTGGTCGTACATGTAGGCAGTATTCCCATCATCGAGAAAGGGAAAACCAACATGATGAAGCTCAGTAAAATAGAATAAAAACGGCAAGTGAATAGCTTTTTCTAATGATCCAGATAAAAATCAGGGGCCGAATGACCGACATATGGATCATCTGCCTCATGCTGATATTCCCCGGTCTACCGGTACCATGAAAAGATCAGTAATTGATCTCCTCAACTACAGAATATCCAGTAAGCTTTCCTTTTTTATCGAGCGATTCTGACCTGATAACACCATGCTTCTTGTTATAATACTCAACTGTAGCCGATTTCACCTTAATGAAACCGATCTGTGTCACCATGTCGTAACTGATCTTCAGGCAGTCGAATGAACCGGCAGGTGTTGTTACCTTCTCCTTACTTTCCACCAACCTGTTGGCCATGGATATCTTAATAGAGACCTTCACTGGAGTGCCTGTATCTACGGTCACAGTAACATTACCATCGTTCAGCTGTTCACCTGGAGAAGCCCCGGAGGGAATGGACATATCATCAGCAACGATGTCAATCTCCATATCTTCATAAGCCGACAGGGTGTTGGGATCGATCAGCTTGCTCATGTCCATCTTCACCTCTCCATTCACACACTCAATACCGAACTCATTCTCAAAGGTGTATTCCTCTGTGTCGTCATACTCCTGTACGAAAGTCAGCGAAACACCACCGGGAATCTCCTTCCTCTCCTTCACAGTCATCGTGGTATACCCCGTAAGCTTGTCCTTTTTGTCATAATGGGCCATCTTCGTCGAAGTCCCCTCCTTGTAATCTTCATAAATCTCACAATCCTGTCCAAAGGCTGCAGGAGCAGTGAACACAATCAAGGTAACAATACATGCAGATAAGATTTTTTTCATAGCAAAGTTGTTTTTATTTACCGAAATTTAATAAATAATCACTGAACAATACCGCTGCGTCAATACTTATTTTTTTGCATACCTCTTTTTTGCCGAAGACATTTCGGAGGAAAGCGCACTGATCTTTACCCGTCCGCCATGTGCCGGCAGCAGGGTCTTTATCCCACTGCTGATGTAGATCTCCCAGCTTTTTATCACGCCGGATCTGTCATCGGCAAAAGGTGGATAGTGATCGGTAAGTGACAGCCCAAGCACATTGTCGCCGACAATGGCCTCACCCGAATCCAGGAGGACCGACAATGAGCCGGAGGTGTGACCGGGGGTATGCAAGACCTTCCCGGGAATCCCATAGGAAGCAAGGTCTAATTCATCCTCCACCAAAATGTCAGGTTCTACCGGCGGATATGCTGCAAGGCGCCGGGCAAAGATGCGCGCTACTGATGCCAGCAGCTTCCCCTTCCACCGTGTACCCCTTGGAAATGGTGTCCTCCCCCGACGTAAAAAATCTGCTTCAGAAGCATGCACCGCCAGCGGAGCCCCGGTCAGACGCTTTATCATATGCGCTCCGCCACTATGATCAAAATGGGTATGGGTAAGTATGATCAGATCCACATCCTCAGGCACCTTCCTGATCTCTCCTATCGCTTCCGTAAATTTCTCTGTTGTCCTTGAATGACCTGTATCTACCAGGACCAGCACATCACTATTGTAGATCAGGAATCCTGATACATTGGCAAATCTGATCCTTTTGATCTTTACCAGCTCCATGCAGCTATTTTACAAAGAAATCCATCATTTTCCGATCCCCGAGATAACCCTCCAGGTGATCCCCGATTTCCACCGGCCCAACCCCTGCAGGTGTACCCGTGAAAATCAAATCCCCGGTCTTCAGCGTCATAAAGCCTGATACATACGCGATGATCCTGTCAAAGCTGAATATCATCTCACTGCTGCTTCCCTGCTGAACGGTTTTCCCGTTTACCTGCAAATGAAAACCGATATTACCAGGCGCACCTGCCTCCTGCAGGGGGATGAAATGACTCACAGGCGCTGAATAATCAAACCCCTTTGCAATCTCCCATGGCAATCCCTTCTGTTTCATCTCCCGCTGAAGATCACGGGCGGTAAAATCAATCCCCAGACCGATCTCACTGTAGTAACGGTGTGCAAATCTTTCCGGAATGCTCCTGCCCAACCGCTGGATGCGGATGACCAATTCAATTTCATGGTGCACATCTTCAGAAAAATCTGGATAAAAAAACGGCTTGTTGTTGCGCACAAGGGCCGAATCGGGCTTCAGGAAAAATACCGGTTTCTCAGGAACGGAATTATTCAGCTCTTTGGCATGATCGACGTAATTCCGACCAATACATATCAGCTTCACAAGTGTAAATTTTAGTTATAGTATTAATTTACAATATGTTATCAACTTCGTTTTTTCTCAAAGTGACTAGTTGCCTCGCAGAATATTTATATTATAAAAGTGCTCGGCGAACCGAACGCAGTGAGCTCGCGAATTCCGCTTAAATCAATACTCTATGAGCAACCCTCATCATGTTGCTCTATACTACGTTCTATATATACATCTCCTTTTGTCATTGCTCCGCTGAAAAACTATGCCCAATGATGAGGGTTTCATTGCTTCAAAAGATTAGTTGTTCTTTAGTGCCCTGAGCTTGATCACTGTCAGGACTTTCTTGGTGTAAAGCGGAAAATCACCCTGCATCATCCACCCATAATACCCGGGATCCTTTACCAACACATCGGCGACAGCCTTCCCCTTGTATTTGCCGAAATTGAAAACCTCCGTATCATCCTCATCGTAGATGATGCGGCCGGCAAAATCCACATTCCTGTTATGCGCAGAAAACGCGGACAGGCTTACTATATCATTCTCAAGCTCACTGTAATGGTCCAGCTGCGACTGTAGAACCTCGTAGGTAGCGCGTGTGTCCGCTTCAGCACTATGGGCATCATCCAGCTCCTTTTTGCAGTAAAACTTCAGCGCCGCAGAGAGGGTGCGCGGCTCCATCTTCATAAAGATCACCTGCACATCGATGAATTTCCGCTTCTTCATGTCAATATCCACCTCGGCCCTGAGGAACTCCTCCGCAAGCAAGGGGATATCAAAGCGCACAGCATTGTAGCCGGCCAGGTCGCACCCCTCAAACTCCTGCGCAATGGACCGGGCAATTTCATTGAACGTGGGAGCATCCTTCACATCCTCATCAGTGATGCCATGAATGTCAGACGCCTTCTTCGGAATGGGTACGCCGGGATTCACCCTGTACGTCCTCGATAACTCATTTCCATTGACGTCAATCTTCAGATAGGATAGCTCTACAATACGGTCACTCGCAATGTTAATGCCAGTGGTCTCGAGATCAAAGAAAATGATCGGGTTTTTTAAATTTAACTTCATAAGCCTGGAGGATATTTCTAAGCGTTGATCATCATGGGCATCAACAGCATCAGGATATCCTCATTTTCATTTTCAGTTGTGGCCGGAAGCAATATACCGGCACGTGTTGGATCAGACATCTCCACCACCACGTCAGGCGTGGTAAGGTTGGCCAGGATCTCGATCAGGAAAGTGGATTTAAACCCAATATCCATATCGTCTCCTTCGTACTGACAATTCAGCCGCTCTGTTCCTGAAATTGAAAAATCAATGTCCTGTGCCGAAACTGTCAGCTGATTGCCTGTAAGCGCCAGCTTCACAAGATTGCTTGCCTGGTTGGAAAATACGGAAACCCTCCGCAATGCATTGTAAAACTCCACCCTGTCGATCGTCATCCTGAAGGGATTGTCCGTAGGGATTACAGAGTTGTAGCTGGGATAATTGCCTTCAACCAGGCGGCAGACCATTTTATAATTCGTTAGTGTAAAAGCCGCATTCCGTTCATCAAACTCGAGCTTTACCATGTTCTGCTCCTTGGGAAGGATATTCTTCAGCAGACTGGCTGGCTTCTTGGGCAGGATAAATGACGCCTCACTTTCTGAAGTAACATCTGTACGCTTGTACCGTACCAGCTTGTGAGCGTCTGAGGCGACAAACGTGGTGTCGTCACCCGAAAGCTCAATAAAAATCCCGTTCATCACAGGCCGTAACTCATCATCGGCCGTGGCAAAGATCGTTTTGTTGATGCCTGAAAGCAGCACTTCACCGTCGATCTCCAGCGCTTGCTTCTGATCTGCCTTTATCTGCGGTACCTGGGGAAATTCAGCGGCGTTCTGACCCATGATCGTAAATTTACCGCTCTCCGACTGAATCACCACCATCATTGAATTGGTATCTATCTCAAATGTCAACGGAATCTCAGGAAACTCCTTGAGTGTATCCGTAAGTATTCTGGCCGGCACCGCAATCTCTCCGGAACCATCCGCATTCTCCAACTGCAAAGAGGTGATCAGTGTGGATTCCAGATCAGATGCTGTGACCTCCAATACACCTGCATCAAGTGAAAAGAGAAAATTATCGAGGATCGGCAATGTATTCTTATTGCTGATGACCCGGCTGACCGCCTGAAGGTGGCCCAAAAGCTCCATACTGGATACAACAAATTTCATAGAATATCAGGTTTTTATGATCTGTTAGTTGACTCGCGTGCTGTTATTATTTTGAACTATCAATTATACAAAAAAAAAGTGAAAAAAGGCCGTATACACAGCTAAAAGTTATGACCGCTGACCACTGCCTGCAAACGGCTGCTAAAGTGGCTGGTGCAGTGGCTGGTGCAGTGGCTTACCAGTGGCTTACCAGTGGCTTACCAGCAACTGTCCAGTGCCAAAAGTACCAGGCTTCAATTCATAGCCACGGATTTAACGTGGTTCGCTTGCCTCTGCATACCCATATTGCTCCAGCCCACGCATCAGCAAATCAAGATAGTAGTAGTTAACCAGCAGATAACCCGGACCATCATTCATTTTTACAAGTCCTTTAAACAGATCGGGGTGTACCGCTCCATGCCGCATATATGGATACACCTCAAATTTCCAAAATCCGCCATCTGAGGATTCAACCTCTACAACGGCTATGGGACCATCCTTCAACGTACCTGCTGCTATACTGTCCTTCGCCAATGCCTTTTCATACCGGATCGCATTGAAGTAGCTAAACAGCATCCTGACCTTCTGCTCACTGACAGATCCGGTCACCTCTTCGCCACTGTCCTGATCCGTTACAACAAGCTCCCCCTCTTCATCCTGCACTGCCATAAATGATGTGCCATCCAGTGGATCGACCTTCACAACACTGATCTCGGAGAGCAGATCAACGATCAGGTGCTTCCTGTAGTGATCGGATTCATAGAAGACCTTCTCCAGAAAGAGTCTCAAACCCCTTCAACTCCACCCCATAAGCTGTGGTGCCTCCCGGTGGTGAAACCAACAGCCCGGCAGCTGTGCTGACCAGCCAAAAAATGGCCCTCCACTCGTTTCCCCCTCCTGTAAATGACCTCTGTAAACTGCATTTCACCCCCCAACAGACAGGTCAGCAATTGACGTAATAGTCATCCGCTCAGCAGCATACAACAGATTTTCCGCAGCCTTACGCTCCAGTTGCTCATCCTCCAGGTGCCATTCTGCTTCCCTGCGGACAAGCTCAGCGTATCCATCCCGCCGATCATCTGAACAGTTTGCACATTTTTCCGGGGACATCACCAGGCATCAGGCGTGAGAGGGCATCACCCGTAGTGGACCATGGATCTGTAAGCAGGATATAGACGGCCGACAGTGCGAGGAACACAAAAACAACCAGGATGATCTTGCGTGATCTCATCGGCGTGAATATCTTCGTTTCCTGACAAAATTGAACAGCACCAAACAGTACAATGATCACTACGGGCAGCACACTGTTCAGCACCTTCCACTTCACTGCTGCCTCGGTCTTTCGCTGACCTGTTGAGCGGCGCAATAAATTCGCGTGACCGCAACTCCATCAGGCGGTTTCGTCTGTCATATAGTTGACTGCATTCAATATGAATTCGAGGTTTCCAAATGTCACAATTACGTATACTGATCATACCCCAGTTTGCCGGCCATCACCCTTCCTCGCAATGCTGTAGTCGTTCCTGATGATATCCCCGTCAGTCACAACCAGCATCGAGGAACGGGCTCACTCTCACGTAGAATCTCTACGTCGGGCGGATACTCCCTGAGGCACAGAATAGTTCCGGTAGAGAGAAGAGGGAAAAACGCCCTCCGACAGCATGGCAACAGGAAGGTGCTGCTCTGTGAATAAGCGTGGATCGGGATCCCGCGACACCTCGTCCATCGTGATCCGCAGTGGCACACGCCGGCTCAGCGTACGGTCAGAAGTCGTCAGCAACACCGTGCGCTTCATCTGGTCAGAATCTACACCGATGGTATCGAAGGTCGATGCGAATTGACCGTGAATATAATTAAGTCCACGCGTCACCGGGTGGGTCGAAGGAGCAGAAAAAAGCGGATTATAAACCCATGGACGCATCTCTGTATCCTCACTGGAGGCATCTACTCCAATATTCACCGGAACATAGTTGCACTGCAGGTCCGAAACAATATTATAATCGATCCGCACGCCATACCTGAACAGGAGCTCCTCAATACCGGTCTGGTTAACCAGTGAAATGGTCATCCCGTTGGAAAGGCTGTCGGGCAGTGTAACAGCAGGATCCAGGAACCACATCACCTTCCCTCCCCGCATCAGGTACTGGTCGATCGCGAACTTATCGGCCTCGCTGAAAGACCGCATGGGCTGTGCCACGATGATTACCTCATACGCGAGCAACGCCTCCATGTTCCCGTTGATCATCCCACGGTCGACCTGGAAAAAGTTCTTCAACTCATTCATGATACTGAAGGTCTGAAGCGAATCCAACTCCCCGTGCCCTTCAATAAAAGCCACCTTCGGAACATCATCTACGGTGATGCTGTGCAGGGCCTTGGAGAACTCATATTCCATCGACTCCATAGAGTTGCTCAGGTTCACCTCATGCGGTAGTGTAGGATTGTTCTTCAGCAGGTTCACAGGAAACTCAAACCCCTTATAATTCAGTACCGCACCAGGAAAAATGATCTTGTCTGCAGAACCGCCTTCAGCATCTTTCATCTTGATGTTTGTGACGCTTAGCCCCTTGTTGTAAAGATTCCTGATGGTACGGTTGCGCAATTCCTCATCCTTCTCTTCATAGATATTGATGAAATCGTACTGTATATGCTCCCCCCCATAGGCCCGGAACTCATCGAGGAGTTCACGAATGGAGACCTGGAACTTGACAAAATCCGGCGGAAGGTCTCCCTCAAGGTAAATCCTGAAATAGACCGGCGCATCCAGTTTTCGAAGTACACTTTTCGTCGACTCTGCCAGTGTATAACGCTTCTCAGATGTAAGGTCGATCCTGAAAAAATAATTGGATGAAATCGCTGCCACGACCACCAGTACCAGTATAAGCGCCGCATATTTAATAACATCCTGCAGGACGATCTTGTTTTTCTTCATCACTTACCAGTTTTTCTTTTGTAACACCAGCCTTGTGGATATAACAAACAGGGAGATCACTCCAATAAAATAGAGCAGATCCCTGGAATCCAGCACCCCCCTGCTGATGGAATTATAGTGGTAATCGATCCCAAGCCCTGATACCAGCAGGTTCATCTTTCCCGTCCCGGCCAGTCCGCCGATAAAATCAAACCCCAGGTACATGAAAAACGACAGTATCACCGCTGCAATGAAAGCCACGATCTGGTTGCCGGTAAGCGCTGAAGCAAAAATACCGATGGCGGTATAGATGCCTCCGAGAAAAAGCAATCCGATATAGGAGCCCCATGTTCCACCCATGTCAATATTCCCGGGAGGCGATCCCAGCCGGTAGACTGACCAGAAAAAAACCAGCGTGGGCGCAAGCGACAGCAGCACCAGGCTCCAGGAAGCAAAAAACTTGGCCAGCACGATCTGAAGTTCCGTCACCGGCCTTGTATAAAGCAGTTCAAGGGTTCCCATCCGCTTCTCCTCGGCAATCATCCGCATGGTAATGGCCGGAACCAGGAACAAAAACGCCCATGGCGCAATGGCAAAAAGGCTTTCCATGGTAGCATAACCGGTCTCCAGCACATTCATCTGTCCCGGAAAAACCCACATGAACAGGCTGTTCATGGTCAGGAACACGATCATCACCACGTACCCCGTCAGCGAACTGAAAAAACCCCTGATCTCTTTAACAAATATCCCCCACATAGGTCATTTTTTTTGCAAATATATTTTTTCAACCGCTTCCCGGCAAATCATATTCCAGGTCAGGCACACTCGACTGCGGCAGATCCTCATAATCCATGATCCTGATATTAAAAAAATAGAACTTCAGTATGTCCTTGTAACTAAACCCCTGCTTCGCCATGTACATCGCCCCCTCCTGGCTCAATCCGACACCATGTCCATAGCCCTTTCCCCAGATAACGATCTTGTTGTCCACCTCCGGAAACATATTGAAAAAAGTCGACTTAAACCCCCAGTCTTTTCTGATGGTGGTCATCAGCAACGAATCCTGGTCGAGTACAAAATATTTTTTGCGGTGTCTCTGCTGAATGTACAAAAGCTCCTCGGGGATCTTCTTCACCGACGCCATTCCATGGTCAAGCAGGTACGTCTTCCAGTCACCATACGCAATCGTATCGTACCACTTTGCATGCTCCTGGTGCAGCGAATAGGGGTCGATCACTGCCTGGAGGTAATCGGTATCCTCCAGCCACACATCTGCAGCCCGTTGGGTCTCCCCCCCGCTGTTGGAATGGTACACCGCAGTGATTAGCCTGTAATGGTAATCAGCCACCACCTCACCGGTCGTCTCAAAGACAGCCCTTGCAATGGCTGGATTGTATCGCGCCCTCCCATGGTAAGCCTGACAATCCACCCCGTCGCAGAGAGAGAAACCCTCCTCCTTGTGCTTATCAAAATTTTTCAGCAGATACGTTCGGGTAAGCAGTGCATGGGCCTTATAGAACTCCTCCTCCGCACCCGGACCGACCTCGGCTTCCAGCACTCCTGCAATATATTTATCAAAATCCAACTCGTTGATCAGGTTCATGAAATCACCATGGGATACAAGCATCAGGTCATCATCGTACGCGCGCGACTCCAGCGCGGGGAGCAGCGGACGGATCCTGAATGATGCGTTGAGACCGAGACTCCGGAATTCAAGGAGGTCGAAGCTGCCCAGGTGCCCCATGAGACTGTGCAGACTGATGCCCTGCTCATTCATGGCGGCGAAGAGAATATCGCCGCTCCCATAAGTTCCAATCTTCCGTTCACCGCTGTTTACCATGTATTCCCCCGACGTGAAATAGATGGTAGCAGTCCGGATGGGTTCATGGTTGTACAGACCGATCCTGATCGCCTGCGCCGAAGCACCCATGGTGATGATCCATAAAACGACCGACCCAATAACTACACTCCTTCTGATCTTCATCTTCTATCTCAATAATTCTGTCATCCGCCTGGCTACCCTGCGGGACGCTCCCGCCCCGCCGATCATCTCCCTGATCTTACCATAACCTGCTTTTATCTTTAAACGGTAATCTTCATCATTCAGTATCCTGTGAAGCTCCTCCCGTATCCCTTTTGCCAGCTCATGCTGCAGCAGCTCCCTGACCAGCGATTCGCCGAAAACCAGGTTTACCAGGCTAAAAAACCTGAAAGTAACAAATAATTTCCCAATTCTGTATGTGAGCGCTCCGGTCTTGTAAATCACCACCTGCGGAACATTGAACAACGCAGTCTCCAATGTAGCGGTGCCGGATGTAACAACGGCCGCCTCAGCATGGGAGAGCAGCTGATACGTATTGTCATATACTACAGCAATACCGCTCTCTTTAAGGATGTCTTCGTAAACAGCCGGATCCACCGAAGGTGCACCGGCAACAACGAACTGAACTCCGGGAAAACTGCGCGCCGCTTCTGCCATCTCCGGAAGGCATGCCCTGATCTCCTGCTTCCTGCTTCCTGCAAGCAGGGCAACAATCGGGCGGTCTGACAGCTGTGCTGACGTTAGAAACTCCCCACGCGAAAGCTGCGCTGTCTCAAAAGTGTCGAAAACGTCTGTGAGTGGGTTGCCGTGATACTCCACCTCCATGCCGTTGCTGCGAAAAAAGGCCGGTTCGAACGGAAAAATAACAAAGAGCCTGTCTACATACCTTTTCAGCGCACGGATCCTCCCCTTCCGCCATGCCCATACCTTCGGAGAGATGTAATAAAAAACCCGAATCCCCTGCTTTGATGCATATTTCGCCATGCGCAGGTTAAAGCCGGCATAATCGGTGAGGATCACCACGTCAGGAACTTCATTCCTGATGGCCGCTTTTGCCCGCCGCATGATCTTTCTCAGCGTCCCCAGGTGCCTGAGCACATCAAAAAGCCCCATGAAGTTCATGTTCCTGTAATGCTCCAGGGGCTGCTTTCCCGCCACGGCGGCCATCCGGTCACCACCAATAAAAGAGAAATCGGCTGCCGGGTCTTCTATCTTCAGCCCCGCCATCAGGTTGGACGTATGGAGATCGCCAGAAGCTTCGCCGGCAATGAGGAAATACTGCATCTATAAAAACTTTATTATCAGCATGACCAGGGCCAGCAGCAGGGTGGCAAAGATGACCCCCCTGGCAGCACGGTACTTTTCCATCCATATGAACGCAAAGAACAGCAACAGGTTGGGAATGGCGCTCAGGCTGATAAGACTGGAAAGCCTGTCCATCTGCCGGAACTGCTTCATATACTCTCCAAAGGAGATATCAGAAATGATCAGCCATGTAACCACGAAAGCAATCAATGGCAGCAGGAGCCCGGGCACCAGTCCGTACACCAGCTTGTCATATTTAGCTGCGACCTTCATTGTCTACTTTTTCTGTCTCCCACTCCTTCATACTGCCGATCAAGGCATGGGCCGTGAAATCTGTATTCACAGGAACAACGGAGAGGTACCCGTGCCGAAGGGCCCACTCGTCAGTATCCTCCGCCTCAGGCTCCCGATTAACAAAACTACCCGTAAGCCATGCATATTTCGAACCGCGCGGATCTTCACGGGTCTCAAAGACCTCCGTCCAGTAACCATTCGTCTGCCGGCAGACCCTGATCCCCCTGATCTGATCACGCGCAATCGCCGGGATGTTCACGTTCAGACAGATACCTTGCGGAAGCCCTTTAATGAGCAGCTGTTGGATGACCTGCCTCAGGAAAGGTTCCGAAGCATCAAAATCAGCATCCGGACGGTAGTCGGTCAGCGAAAATCCGGCAGCGGGTATCTGGTGGATCGCACCCTCCAGGGCAGCACCCATTGTTCCTGAATAGAGCACACTGGAAGAGGAGTTGGTTCCGTGGTTGATACCCGACAATAACAGGTCGGGCTTCCTGTCAAGCAAACTGCACAATGCCATCTTTACACCGTCTGCCGGTGTTCCCCGGATTACATACCGTGTGATCTCGTCCGTTTCTTCCACCAGTTTATACCTGATAGGGTCCTTTATGGTGATTGAATGGGATTTGCCTGACTGGGATTCCGAGGAAGACATCACCACGACATGTCCGAATTCCTTTGCGACCTCTACCAGTTTGGACAGACCTTTCGCCTTGTATCCGTCATCGTTCGTTACCAGTATCATTGGTCTGTTGTTGCTCTTCATTATCTGTTGTATATTTAGAACTACAAAAGTATTGAAATTGCCGGAGTTAGCGAAGATTTGCAGCTGTAAAAACAGAGAAAAATGAACATTGACTGTCCTATTCTGTCATAAAACCGATGAATGAACAACCATATATGCGTTTCTTTAAGGCAAAAAGCATTGCAGATAACAAGCTAACCTATGTAGTAATCGGTACACGGGAAAATCGGCAATGGATTTTTGTCCGGCACAGGGAACGTGATACCTGGGAACTGCCTGCCGGACATATCGATCCGGGAGAGTCGGCGGATGAAGCTGCCGCCAGGGAACTGTTCGAGGAAACAGGCACTGTCAAGGCTACGATCCACCCGCTGAACGACTATTCGGTCAACCTTAACGGAACACTGAAGTATGGCCGCATCTATTTTGCCGGGGTCATTGAACGCGGACCGATGCCCCGATCAGAAATAGCAGAAATCGTCCTGCGCGATGAGACCCCGCTGCCAGCCACCTACCCGGTTGCCCACCAACGCTTCCTGGAGCTGCTGAATAAGCATGTGAGGCAAAAAACGTAAAATGACCGCTTGCAGTAGTGGAGTAATATTAATTGTTTTTTCAGCAAAAATCAAAAACTACAGGTCAAAGGTCTTTAGCACCAATGAAGCTGCACTTAAATGGCTTCATATTTAGCAGGGTATCTGCTGATAAATTTCTATTTTTGCGGTGCAACTCATCATCGCTTTAAATGGGACGACAAGTCCCAGACAGAGGAAAATAGATGTATAACTAATTTAATATTAGGTTTTTAATCATGAATTTATTCGGTGCGAGGCAACAACCGGAACGAAGTGGAGCTCATGAGTCCGACAAAAGAGGACGAATAACTTACTTGTAGTTTGAACGATATTTATATTACTAAATATCAAGTATTTAAATATAGAATTTATATATATGAAGATCTCCTATAACTGGCTGAAAGAATACCTTGACTTCTCCATTGAACCTGCTGAACTCAGCATGATCCTTACCAATACCGGTCTTGAAGTGGAGGGGATGGAAGAATATGAATCTGTGAAAGGCGGACTCGAAGGGGTGGTGATCGGCAGGGTGCTGACCTGCAAAAGTCATCCCAACGCTGATAAGCTCACTGTAACAACTGTGGATATTGGTGAAGGCGAACCAGTACAGATCGTGTGCGGTGCTCCCAACGTGGCTGAAGGCCAAACAGTGCCGGTAGCGACGGTCGGCTCAACACTGTACCCGGTTGACAGTAAAGATGGATTCGCCATCAAAAAGGCGAAAATAAGGGGTGAAGCCTCTGCAGGAATGATCTGTGCCGAAGATGAGCTGGGTCTGGGGAAGAGCCATGAGGGGATCATGGTGCTGAACGACCAGGTGAAGGCAGGCACTCCGGCCAGGGAGTATTTCAGAATCGAAA
>JAGYMF010000090.1 GCA_018400695.1 Bacteroidales bacterium
CGGACAAGGGGTAAAGTCATTCTCGATCGTAAGCTTTGATTTCATTCGTATATATCTTATTTAAAGTTCTATGATTTAATTAGTTATAAATTCTGTTTTAACTCCAAGGAACTAGTTGCCTCGCAGAATACAATTTTTTTATAAGGTGCTCGGCGAACCCTCATCGATCTGCCTATCATTTCATTCTATATATACATGTTCTTTTATCATTGCACCGCTGAAGTATCTATTCACAATGATGAGGGTTTCATTCCTGTATATTTTTTTTAAACCAAACTATGATTTCATAGAAACTGCATATGCGCCCTCCAATACATGAACAGTCCAGGGATCATGTAACTGGCAACGGGCCGATCATTACACAATCATCTTTTCTATAGGAATCACAAGGATCCCCTGTGCTCCCAGGTTACGCAATTCACCAATTATCTGCCAGAACTGGTCCTCGCTAAGTACTGAATGGACAGAACTCCAGCCGGACTCTGCCAGGGGCATTACCGTGGGACTTTTCATGCCCGGTATCAGGGCAATGATCTGCTCAAGCTTATTATTGGGAGCATTCAGCAAGATATACTTGTTGTTCGCTGCTGCCCTGACGCTCCGCATCCTGAAGAGCAGATCATTCAGGATTTCCCGCTTCCGCTCTGACAAGTCATCACGGCCAATCATCACAGCTTCAGATTGCATAACCACTTCAACCTCCTTAAGTCCATTGCTGATCAACGTACTTCCTGAGCTGACAATATCAAAGATCCCTTCGGCGAGTCCAATACCCGGAGCAATTTCAACGGAGCCTGAGATCTCATGAATCTCTGCCATAATTCCCTTCTCGTCCAGGAATCTTTTCAGAATAACCGGATAAGAGGTTGCAATCTTCCGGCCCTCAAAATACTGCGGTCCTTCATACTCCTGCTGTTTGGGAATGGCCAGGGACATCCTGCATTTTGAGAATCCCATGCGCTCCACCACGCTGATATCTACCCCCTTCTCAGCAAAAACATTCTCCCCTACGATCCCGATATCCGCCACACGGTCTGTAACATATTGTGGAATATCATCATCCCTCAGGTAGAGTACCTCCAGCGGAAATGTAGGAGATACGGAGATAAGTTTGCGCTCTCCGTTGGGCATGGCAATCCCTGCTTCCCGGAGTATAGCGACCGATTTTTCAGACAACCTGCCTGATTTCTGAATAGCAATTTTAAGCTTCTCCATTTCATTAAACTAAAAAAGGTCTGCAGAATCTGCAAACCTCTCGTGATACCTTCTTCGTTTACAATATTCTATACGCTCATTTCCTGTTGGAATGATGGTGTGCCACGTGCCTTGTACGGTTGGTGCAGAATATCATAATTTCTTTTCAAAGTGCAATAATAAGTAATAATTTTTAATTTTCAAGGACAAAACCCTAATAAATTGATATTGATTTTTCGAACCAACACGTAAGAATAATGGCCGGACACTTAGATGTCCTTGATCAGAATATTGGATGGACTCTCACGCATACCATCCAGAAGGTGTTCATGAATCCTGGTGATCTTTTCTGTCATTTCAGATTCCGTTACCAACATATGGTCTCCCCCCTGCTTCTCCAGTTTGGTGTATAGTACATCCACGGTAATCTTGTTAATATCCATTGCCGGCTGATAGCTTCGTTCCTTGGGATTATCCGTTGCCAGTTCAGCCAGGATTCCACTCTCCACCATTTCAAAAAGAAGCTGATTTACCAGTCTGAGGGGAATCCCGAGTTCATGACTCAGCTCTTCGTTTTTCTTAGCGTGTCCCCCCTCCTCGAAGTTCTTAATAATAAAATGGGCGATCAGCAGCGAGAGTATCCGCTTGTTGTCATGGTTCAGTGACATGGCCTCACTCTCAAACTCAAAGCTTTCAATATTCTGGTAGGCAAAACTGATCTCTGCCCCCATCAGCACAATCAGCCAGGTAATCTGCAGCCACAAAAGAAACAGCGGAATGGCAGCAAAGCTACCGTACAGTGTATTGAAACGCGTCACCCCCACCTGGAACTCAAAATAACCCCACTGCACCAGCATAGTGAGCGTACCTGCGATAATCCCGGCGATCAGTGCATATTTAAATTTCACCTTGGTATTAGGCATGACAAGGTATATCACGGTAAAAAGCAGCCAGATAGAAGCATATGGAACCAGCTTCAGCATGGGTTGAATGAATTCAAAATTATTGGCTGCCTGGTTGATCTTCACGGTAATACTTCCTGAGAGGGCAATGGCAAAGGGGGTGATGATCATCATGGCAAGGTAGTCGGAAAACTTCCTGATGGGACTCCTTGCCTTTTTTACCTGCCAGATATCGTTAAACGAAAGTTCGATATTGTTCAGCACCTGGATCACTGACCAGAAAAGAATAATAAAACCGATCCCGGCTACAAGTCCACCCTTCGTATTATCCAGCAGGTTCCCTACCATATCCTTGATCCAGTTGATCATCTGGTCTTGCTCCTGGAAACTCCGGTCAATCGCATCATTCATACGATCTTCAAAACCAAATCCTTTGGCAATACCGAAACCCATGGCAAAGATTGGAACAATGGATAGCATCGTAAAGTAGGTCAGCGATGATGCCCGCAAGGCCGCCCTGTCCTCAAAAAAACCTTTAAAAGCAAACGTGAGAATTTTGATCTGGCGAATAACAAATCTGCGGCGCATTGATTTTGAACTGAGATCTGCGGTAAGAATCTCTTTCTCAAAGAAGTGCTTAATTTTTTTAAACATCGCTATACCTTGTTAGGTTTGAAGCAAATATAGTGATTTTTTACCTGTATACTCAACAGCTGCCAACTGATGGTTTCGAAACCAATTCAATTTATTACCTTCGCATATCCATCCGAAAAAGCAGTTGCGTATTCAAATGCAGCATACGCTGGATGCTGCAGCTTAATAACCAGGACTTTACATAATTATTAAAATGGAAATCAGGATATTAAACCTATTTGAAGGTGCCCGTGAAGCAACGGGACTGACAGTAATTATTGATGTTTTCAGGGCCTTCTCAGTGGCGTGCTATGCCATCGACCTGGGGGTTGAACAAATCATTCCCGTTGAGGAAATTGAAGACGCCTACCGGCTGAAAGAGGAGCATCCGGAGTACCTGTTAATCGGCGAGCGGGAGGAGCATAAGCCAGAAGGATTTGATTTTGGAAACTCGCCCTCACAGATTCTGCAGGCCGATCTACGTGGGAAAACAATAGTGCACACAACGAGTTCCGGGACAAGGGGCATGGCGAACGCGATCAACGCCGACGAAGTGATCACGGGCAGCTTTGTGAATGCCGGGGCCATCATAGAATACATCAGGAAGAAAAAGCCCCAAACCGTTTCGCTGGTTGGTATGGGTTATGCCGGACGCTACCAGGTGGAAGAGGATGCTGCCTGCGCACAATACATTGCCAATGCGCTCCGCGGACTGCCAAATGATTTTAATTCTATGGTGGAACTGATCAGGGATACCAGCGGAAAACGGTTTTTCCTGGACGACAAGCAGCACTATGCTCCCAGGGAGGATTTTGACCTCTGTCTGAACATCAACAGGTTCAATTTTGTTCTAAAGAGGTATGCAATCAATAACCACCTGTTTTTAAAGAAAATTGACATCTGACCATGGCATCATTCAAAGAGAGAATCGACAAATGGAAGGCACGTAAGTGGCACCAGAAAGCCGGGGATATCTTCTTCTGGCTGTTCCTTATCCTGCTGATCATCCCCGGCCCGCGGAAACATATCGCCACCGGGATCAACAAAGTCTTCCTCCATGCGCGCCGTCCCTCTATTGCCAAGGACGCAAATACCTACCAGCTCTCACCGGCTGAATATCACTGGGATATCAGGGATGAAAACGGAGAGCCTTCAGATCCTGCCTCCCTGAAGGGTGAAGTGATCTTCCTGAATTTCTGGGGTACCTATTGCCCCCCCTGTATCGCAGAGATGCCGGAGATCCAGAAAATCTATGATGACTACGGCGACAGGGTCCGGTTTATCCTTGTTTCTGCAGAGACGCCTGCGAAGGTAAAGTCATTTTTGGAGTCTCGCAATTATAACCTCCCCTCCTACTATGGAGGAAGAGGCATGCCCGAAGCGCTTTCCATCCGCTCTGTCCCCACAACCTTCATCATTTCACGCGACGGCAGGATCATCTCAAAAAAGGTTGGTGCGGCTGATTGGGACAGCAGGGCCACACGGAGGATTTTTGATGCGCTCCTCAGCGAATAAGCCCTGTTTTCTTAATACGCTCCTCTTCCATCAATCCACCCTCTGTTCTCAGGCTGTTTTATGGTTATTATGAAAGGCCCATGAAAAAAATCAGCACGCCATAGATTAAAAAGCCAAAGCTGCATCTGCCGATCCTGAAATACGCTCCACTGCACGGGCAATGACAAAGCCTGGCTAACTGAAAAGCTCAGAAATCCACATACAAGTCAAGCGTTCAATGAAGAATTTCAGATTATATTCTCTATTTTTACGCTTTCTTAATAGAAAAAAGCACACGATGAAATATGCCAAAGCGACCATTCTAGTAGTTGCAGTCATCCTGCTGCACTCCGGATGCAAACCGGTGTTCGACCATGAGATCACCATCAGCGAGCTAAAGGAAACGATATCCTTCCTTGCCAGTGACAGCCTGAAAGGACGGCTGCCCGGAACGCCTGAAGACTCAGTGCTGACCGCCTATATCACTACCAGGATGGACCTTTCCGGGATGGTTCTGATGGGTGAAAACGGAACACAACAGGTGAACGTGGAGCGGGGATCCGTCGTGACAGGAAACAACAGGATGATCCTCCGCGGAGAGAATGAAATCATCCTGGAAAGATGCGACCTGTTCATACCGGGTTTCAGTGCATCAGACAGTGTTTACGGCAGGCTGATCACATCCGCAGCATTCGCAGACGGAAAAGGTTCTGAAGAGAAACAATTTGATGAAGGCAGCATTCTCCTGGTACCGTTTCCTGCCGATCTTCCCACATCATCCTATGATGCCTACACCTTCCTCCGATCACAGTGTCTCAAGGCATCTGACCAGGGAGCAGCTGCTGTGATCTATTTGTACAACAACGCTTTGCCGGCCATGGAGAGCGCAATGCGGCTGACCCTGCCCATACCGGTCGTCGCAATCAACGCTGAAATACTCAACAACACCCCCGGTTTTTTCTCAAATCCTGTCACCATCCCTTCCGAAGCCACTGCGGAGATCGTAACGGAGGTCTTGCCCGGTATCATTTCAACCCACAATACCATCGCTGCGTTGAAAGGTGGCAAGGCTGATCTGTCCGAACAGTACGTCATCATTGGTGCGCACCACGACCACCTTGGTATGGGGGGGCGTGGAACCTCCTCGCGCCGGCAGGACACGCTGGCAGTGCATTTCGGCGCAGACGACAACGCCTCCGGAGTTGCAGGAGTGATTGAGCTTTCGCAGCATATCCTGAGCCGTTCGCCAAACCGTAGTTTTCTGTTTACAACATTTGCTGCGGAAGAGATGGGACTGCACGGATCAAAAGCGCTGGCGGAAAATCCTCCTGTTGACCTTTCACAGGTACAGGCCATGATCAACCTTGATATGATTGGCAGGCTGAACGAAGACCGACAGCTGCAGATCGGTGGTGTGGGAACATCGCCGGTTTTTCGTGGGCTGATCGACTCTCTGAACATGCAATATAAATTCAATATCGCCTTTTCCGAAGCAGGATATGGTCCATCTGACCACTCATCCTTCTATGCAGAGGATGTACCTGTACTGTTCATATCCACAGGAGCGCATACCGATTACCACACACCGGCAGACAATCAGGAGAAGATCAATTTCAACGGAATGCAGGAGGTACTCAGTTTCGTATCCGACATCTCCTTTTCACTTGCAAATCTTCCGGAGAAAATCGAATTCACCCTTGCGGGACCCAAGGAATCTTCCGGTTCGAGAGGCAGGGCTGGGATGGTTACCTTCGGGCTCATGCCTGATGTCATGTATGATGGCAATGAAGGGATGCCGGTTTCGTTTGTCACGGAGGGCAAGCCAGCTGCCATTGGAGGCATGAAGAATGACGACATCATCACCGCAGTGGATGGAAATAGGGTCGGAAACGTGCATGACTACATGGAACGACTGTCAGACCTTCAAGAGGGCCAGTCAGTCATCGTAAAGGTGAAACGTGAAGGAGAAGAGATTGAATTGCTACTTAAACTCTGAAAGAATGAAACTACTGATAAAGAAAACAATCTACTGGATCATTGCATTTGTTATCACCCTGGGAGCATCAGTCTATCAGCGGTTAACTGGCCCCACCTATCCCCTCGATATGGCAGTTACTTCAGGACAGGAGACCTTTTCATTTCAACTGCCAAGATCACATGGTGGCAAAACTGACTGTCCGGTGGAGCTTACCCTGCCCGACAGATTTTCCGGTGAGATCATCTACCGGAGATTCCCCACATCGGAAAAATGGGATACGATCAGGTTGCACCGACTGGACGAAAACCTGATCGCCTTCCTCCCAAACCAGCCCCCTGCCGGAAAACTGGAATACCATATAAACCTGAAGGAAAATGGCGCGCTTAAATCCCTGGACCTTGATGAAAACGTGGTAGTCAGGTTCAAAGGGGATGTCCCCAACAGCGCCCTGATACCTCACGTTATTTTCATGTTCCTTGCAATGCTGTGGTCCAACGCCACAGGATTGCAGGCTGCCGCAAAGATAAATTCTTACAGGCGCAATGCACTCATTACGGTGGTCCTTTTTGTTATCGGCGGACTGATTTTCGGGCCGATTGTGCAGAAATATGCTTTTGGGGCATATTGGACAGGATGGCCGTTTGGAGAGGACCTGACAGACAACAAGGTGCTTGCTTCAGTGATCGTATGGATTACAGCCCTGCTGGTAAACCAGAAGAAGGACCGCAGGTGGCTGGTAATCATTGCAGCCCTGTTTCTTTTCGCCATATACATGATTCCTCACAGTATGCGTGGATCAGAGCTGGACTACTCCTCTGGTGAAGTGATTACGGGTATGGCAATAATGGTTGCACCTGCCGGATTTCTCCTTGCAGAAACAGCTCCTGGTCACTACCTTAGCAACATCTTTGCAAAACGATCGAAAACATAAAAACAAACATGAATTTTAAGCCCATGAGAAAATACCAATGCACCGTATGTGGATATGTATATGATCCGGTTGAAGGCGATCCCGACTCAGGCATTGCTCCCGGGACCCCATTTGAGGAGATTCCGGAAAACTGGTCCTGCCCGGT
>JAGYMF010000091.1 GCA_018400695.1 Bacteroidales bacterium
TGAAATATATTTTAATACTCCGGAGTTGTCATTAGGATCAGATCCACCATATCTTCCGTTTGGGTCAGTAGAAGGAATCCCTTCAATTTGAGCTGTATTCCCATCAGATACCGAAATAGGAGCTTTTCCCATCACCAAAAGACCTCCCCAATAGCCATTGGTGGTGAGGTCCAGGTTTGGACTCTTAAAATCTCCGGTGGCAATTTGCTCAGGAGTAATTTCATCGGCAATTGAGGTAAAAATAATGGGTGCGTCGGGTTCTCCCTCTGCCATAAGTGTTGCTCCTTGTGCAATTAACAATGCTGTTGCATTTGGACCGGTTCCGGCTTGACCTTTAATTAAGGTTCCTGGTTCAATGGTCAAAGTAGCACCATCTTCAACAGCGATTCTTCCGGCCAACACCCAAGTCTTATCCGAAGTCCAGGTTTCGTCAGCCTTAATGTTACCGTCTACAATAACTTCATCCTTCCCTACAACATCATCATCATCACCATTAACAGGAGTGTCATCACATGCATTTAGCACAAGCATGGCACCCAGAAGAATACCAGCCATTCTTAAATAAGTCTTTTTCATTTTTTTCATTTTTTTCGTTTTCAAATAAAAGTTTGCTAGAATAATTAATTACGTCAGCAAAACTATAGAGTTGAAAATTGGCATTGGTTAACTCTGACTTACATTTGTATTAATAAATCGTAACAAGTAAGGTTTAATTAAAATGGAGTTTACATTCAACATTTCGTACCATATTTCCTGATTGAACAGGCAAAGAAATTGGAATCTTTACATACCCTTCTATTTAGAAGATCTGCTAATGGAAAAATGATACAATAACCAGTCATTTCTGAACGCTATTAAGCCTGTGGCTGGTTGTCCCGCGAAGCCATGAATGATGATTTGGGGGAATCGCTGCCCGAACGGCGCATTTTTATATTAAGCTTTGTCGCTTCGCCTTCTCTTACAATGACTCTGTTGAGTTTCATTCGCTCATAGGAGACATAGGAAACGGTTAGTTCGTTGATACCCTTGTCTGGAGCAGAAATTGAGAAGAATCCATCAAAATCGGTAATTACCTCAACTCCACTTGACGGATGTTTAATGGTTGCGCCGGTCAGGGGTTCCCCGGTTTGCTGATCGATTACGGTTCCGGAAATAACCAATTCCTGGGATGATAAACTGATAGAGATAATTACCAATGCGAGAGAGACGAATAACTTTTTTATCATTATGTTGTGTTGTAATTTACTTTGGTACAAAGTAAATACCCCAAGCTTAGGTTAACATTACACAATTGTTAGGCAATCCTTAAGTTTTACCCTGAAGATTAATTAATTGTTAAGGCAACAAAAGACACACTTATACTGTCATTCTCTACAGATAGACCCCTCATCATTGACGTTGAATAATGCAGTGGTGCAAATGCAGAATGTTGTGAATAATGAATTTATATAGATGAACTTTCAGGGGCGACAGTTGTTTTAATTATCTGAAAACTTATAAAAATGGAAGATCCCAGGAACAGACAATATACCAATGGTGAGATCACCGTCTTCTGGAAGCCGTCAAAATGCATCCATGCAACTACATGCTTCAGGGAACTCATCGAGGTCTTTAATCCGGGAAGACGCCCTTGGGTAAACATGGATGGCGCCTCCACCAGGAAGATTATTGAAGTAGTGAAAAAATGTCCGACCCAGGCGCTGGAGTGGAAATACAACAAAGACATGGATGAGCAATCTCTGGCAGCAAATGTTACATACAAAGACGAGGTGACTCCTGAAACTCTTACAAGTCAAAACAAATCCCCAGAACAGGACCTTCACAAAACTGCCAGGGTAAAAGTAATGAAGAATGGTCCCATTGTTGTCGACGGACATTTCGAAGTATCCGGAGCAGATGGGAATAAGTTCCGTTCTGTAGTAATGACCTCTTTTTGCAGATGCGGTGGCTCAAAAAGCATGCCCTTCTGCGATGGAACCCACAGAAAAATAGGTTTTATTGATACCAATGAGTAATGGAAGACAACACTGCACAATTTAAAGTAATTGCCAACGGACCACTGCAGGTTTCAGGCAATTTTGAACTATTCGACTCCGAAGGTGAGATCATTACGCGCCAGGGACCAGTATTTCTCTGCCGCTGCGGAATGAGCGCAGACAAACCCTTCTGTGACGGTTCACACAAGAAATCCGGATTCAGGGGCTAAAAGATTTGTGCATTAAAACCATATCTTTGCTACCGTATTCATCATACGTAAAATAAAGGTATGTCAAAAATCAGCCTCTCCTCAGAAATAGGAGCACTCGAAGGAGTCATCTTACATCCTCCCGGTCCGGAGGTGGAAAATATGACCCCGAAAAATGCCGAAAGGGCATTGTACAGTGATATCCTGAACCTGGCTGTCGCCCGAAAAGAATACAACCAGCTGGAATGCGTCCTTCAACAAATTACCCCCATCCACAGGGTCAGCGATCTGCTCAGGGATATCCTTCGTTCGACCGAAGTGAAAGAGAAGCTCATAAAAAAAACATGCTACAACGAACGCAGGCCGGAACTGCTTGAATTTCTGCTCGACCAGGAGCCTGGGGAGCTTAGCAGGCTGCTGATTCAGGGTGTTCCACTAATAAGAGAGACATTAACAAATTTTCTTAGCAATGAGAATTATGCGCTAAGACCTCTCCATAACTTTTTCTTCACACGTGATTCTGCAATGGCTATTCACGACAAGGTGCTGATCGGGAAAATGGCCAGCCGGGTACGCGAGAGGGAAGCATTGATTATGGAAGCGATCTTTAACTACCATCCTAAACTAAGAACGCAGACCATTGTTGCAGACGATACCGATATGTCAGGAAACAAGATCAGCATTGAAGGAGGAGACCTGCTCGTCGCCAGGGAAGATATCCTGCTCATCGGTATCGGATCCAGAACATCCACACAAGGGGTAGACTTTATAATAAACCAGGTAAAAAAACAAAAAAGTCCTTTTCATATCATCGTACAGGAACTGCCAGAAAAACCAGAATCATTTATCCACCTCGACATGGTCTTTACCATGCTCGACCATGATACGTGCATGGTTTATGAACCACTGATACTGCGCCCAAACAGATACGAGACTGCACATATTGAAATTGATAATGGAAAGGTTAAATCCATCTCCACCGTTGAAAACATCCCTGCGATATTGCGTACACTGGGTGTGGATCTGAAACCTGCCTTTTGCGGAGGCACCGGCGATTCAAATATACAGGAGCGGGAGCAGTGGCACAGCGGTGCCAACTTCTTTGCTGTGGGACCTGGAAAAGTAATCGGCTACAACAGGAACGTTCACACACTTGAAAATCTCCACCAGAACGGATTTGAAATCTTGAAGGCACGGGACATCCTCAACGGAAAAGCCAACCTCGACGATTATAAAAAATATGTGCTGACAATTGATGGCAGTGAATTATCACGCGGAGGAGGTGGCGTCAGATGCATGACCATGCCCTTTCGGAGGAAACCGCTGAACAAAACTGCCTGACAATACACCTTGCAGCATTATTCATAGCCCCTCAGCTGATGCAGCACTGCATCTCCATCAGGCCTTCCTCCGGGAAAAACACCCCGCTCATCATTCGAAGAGGTCGTTGTTTCCTTTTTTCTCATTATCAATACCAATCCTTTCCGCTACCAAAGATAATAATGTACCGCTGCGATATTTCCGGATCCTGACACATTAAAATCTATGAATGAATCCCATTCATTCCCATCCACCGATTCCACATTTATACGGAATCTGTGTTTGCAGAGTGATACAACAATTTTGAATGTTAACTACTTGTAATATAATCTTATAGCGTATATACGACATAATAAAAGGAGAATCAGAACTTCAAAAATATCAAAAAAAACCAGGTCAGACATGAGAAAGATCAACGAGGCGTTTCTCCATTTTTTGTGGAAAAACCAGCAGCTTACAGGTGTTCAGGTGACCTCTCCTGGAAGAAGTGTGAGGGTCCTGGACCCAGGCACGCACAATCAGGATGCAGGCCCCGATTTCTTCAATGCAAAGGTGGAAATCGATCATACCCTCTGGGCGGGAAATGTAGAAATCCATATCAATGCATCCGACTGGATCAGGCACGGGCATTCAAACGATCCCACTTACAATTCCGTAATCCTTCATGTTGTCTGTTTCAACGACTGCGAAATCAGACGACAGGACGGCGGCACCATCCCCATGGCGATGATCCGGTTTCCGGGCATGATGTGGGACCGGTATGACCAACTTATGCGCAGTGACCAATGGATCCCCTGCCAGGAAAAATTAAGGGAAATCGCTCCCCTGCATGTGGTTCAGTGGACCTCCTCATTAATGGTGCAAAAGCTTCAGGAGAAAACAGCAATGCTCAGAAAGACCATGGATAATCTGCACGGCCATTGGGACGCGATTCTCTCACATCTGCTGTTCCGTTCATTCGGAATCCCCGTGAATACAACACCATTCGAAATGCTCTCACTGGCTCTACCCTATCCAATGCTGCTAAGAAACAGAAATGATCTGTTTTCACTGGAGGCCATCCTCTTCGGACAGGCAGGAATGCTTACAATAACTTTGTCGCATGACAAATACACAGAGGGATTGATGCAGGAATACAGCAGATTCGCAGCCAGAATTGCACATCCTTCCATCCCCGGTCACATGTGGAAATATATGCGCATGCGTCCATCATCTTTTCCATCACTGCGAATCGCTCAACTGGCTGCCCTGATCAGCCAACGCTACCCATTGCACCATCGACTTGAAACATGGCCAGGAATAAAAGAGCTGACCGGGCTGTTCAGGATCAGGGCGGGTGACTACTGGAACAACCACTACCAACTGGGAAAAGACGCTGCCTCCTCCACCAAAGTTCCGGGATGTGAATTTATCCGGTCAATCATTATAAATTGCATCGTTCCGTATACCTTCTTCTTTGGTAAGGTCAACAAGAAACAAAACTTTTGTGACTATGCCATCGGACTTCTGGAAAAGCTACCGGCTGAAAACAACAGGATTCTGAAAAAATGGAATATGTACGGCATTGGAAGTTCAACCGCTTTCGACAGCCAGGCCCTGCTCTACCTGTATAAAAACTATTGCACCGAAAAGCGCTGTCTTGTTTGTCAGTTCGGTAACAGCGTGCTGCTGGATCAGTAACATATGAAATGGCAGCAATTTCTATGGAACTCACTACCTGTCAATTCATAAACCAACAGAAAGCTCTGAAAATCAGAGGAAATAATTTTATTTGTAATATTGTAATATTGAAAAAAATAAATACCTTTGCGAATCGAAATTAGAAACAGATTAAAGCAAGAAACAAGAATGTATTTAACGGCTGAAAAGAAACAGGAAATTTTCAAGAAGTACGGAAAATCTGAAACAAACACCGGATCTACTGAAGGTCAAATTGCTCTTTTTACTTACAGGATTAACCATCTCACCGAGCATCTTAAAATCAACAAGAAAGATTTTAGCACGCAGCGTGCGCTGCTTCGTCTTGTAGGAAAACGAAGAAGCCTGCTCGATTATCTGAAAGACAGGAATATTGAGCGTTACAGGGAAGTTATCAAGGACCTGAACATCAGAAAGTAAAATATTGGATTTTTTCAGGAGAAGGCAATTTTGAAATTGCCTTTTCTTATTTTATGATGATATATAAGAAGAATAAAGACATGTCAAAACCAACACCAAAAATCAGGACCATCAGTTTAAATGATGGCAGAGAGATCAAAATAGAGACCGGTATACTGGCCAAGCAGGCTGACGGATCGGTCGTCGTAAGCATGGGAAACACCATGCTGCTTGCAACAGTTGTATCAGCGAAAGAAGCGAAGGAAAATGTTGATTTTATGCCGTTATCTGTTGAATACCGTGAAAAATATGCGTCACATGGTCGTTTCCCAGGTGGATTTCTCAAAAGAGAAGCACGTCCCAGTGATCATGAAGTTCTGGTTTCAAGATTGATCGACCGCGCACTGCGACCATTATTTCCTGAAGATTTTCATGCTGACACCTTTGTCAACGTATCACTCATCTCTGCCGATGGAGAGACAATGCCTGATGCACTTGCCGGACTTGCTGCTTCAGCTGCTCTGGCAGTATCTGATATCCCTTTCGGCGGACCCATTTCAGAGGCAAGAGTTGCAAGGATAAATGGGGAATTTGTTGTCAACCCGACATTTTCAGAATTGAAAGAGGCTGATATTGATATTATGGTGGGAGCTACCTATGATAATATTCTCATGGTTGAAGGCGAAATGAGTGAAGTATCAGAAGAGGAAATGCTGGAAGCCATCAGGATCGCCCACGATGCGATCAAGCCAATGTGCGAGGCACAAAAAGAACTTGAAAATGAGTGTGGTAAAGAACAAAAACGGGAATACAATCACGAAGAAAAAGACGAAGATCTGAAAGCCCGCATATGGAAAGAGCTTAAAGCTGACTGTGAAAAAGTCGCCGCATCATCAAGCAACGATAAACACGAACGGTCAGATGCATTTGCTGCGATCAAAGATGCATTTGTTGAAAAACTGGCTGATGAAAAGGGCGAGGAAGAGGTCAACACCACGCTCGTCAGCAAATATTACCACGATCTGGAAAAAGAGGTGGTAAGAGAATTGATTCTTAATAAAGGAATCCGTCTTGACGGAAGAAAAACCGATGAGATCAGGGACATCTGGTGTGAAATCGATTACCTTCCGGGTGCACATGGTTCAGCCCTTTTTACTCGCGGCGAAACCCAGTCCCTCACAACTGTTACCCTCGGAACGAAACTCGATGAAAAGCAAATTGACGAAGTACTCAACAAAGGTTCTGAAAAATTCGTATTGCACTATAATTTTCCCCCATTCTCTACCGGAGATGCACGTCCGATGCGCGGTACGAGCCGGCGGGAAATCGGCCACGGAAACCTGGCCCACAGGGCACTTAAAAAAATGGTTCCACCGGAAGACGAGCTCCCCTATGCACTGCGGATCGTCTCCGATATTCTTGAATCCAACGGTTCCTCTTCAATGGCAACCGTTTGCGCAGGCACATTGGCACTGATGGATGCCGGGATTGCTATCCAGAAACCGGTTTCAGGAATCGCCATGGGTCTCATTACCGATGCTGACTCAGGTAGATTTGCTGTATTATCAGATATCCTGGGAGATGAAGATCACCTGGGTGATATG
>JAGYMF010000092.1 GCA_018400695.1 Bacteroidales bacterium
GCGTATGGCGATTACGGAGTCCATTGTTTCATTCAGCTTCATTCTGAAAATGTTGCGGTGAAGGTGTGCGGCCCATATGTTTCCATAGGGATCGATCTCGAATTCAGAGAAGGGTTCGATGATGCCTTTGACAGCGTGGGAGAATTGCCATCCGTCAGCTCCTTTACGGTAGATATTGATACTGCTGTAGCTGCTTTGAATGAGTACCTGCTCACGGCCATTGTCATACAGTTGCATATCGAAACCACCGTTTACTGTGGAGATCTCTGACAATTGTCCATTGCGGATTTTGTATGTTCCCGAGTTATGTCCCACGAGCATTTCATCGTTTGTCGTAAAGAGGTCCCACACCTGTCCCTGCGTCCCACTGATTAGTTCAGGATTGTTAAAGCTGATCCGGTTTTTACTGTCCAGGCGGATCAGTCCCAGGTTGGTGCCCAGCCAGAGGGCATCATTGTACCAGGCAGCATCGAACACGGTACCAAGTTCACCAGTGGGGTCGAGGTAACAGCTCATAACGTTATTCCTGATCACATGGTCGATGCCCCGGTCGAGTCCGAGCCAGATGTTTTTTCCTGCATCGGCGGCGATAGCAAGAATGGTGTTGTTCTGCAAAACATTGCCGGCATGAAGATGGTTCATCATGCGGCCGTTGTGATCGAGGATGTAGAGTCCACCGGCAATCGTTCCAATGAAATACTGGTTGTCCCGGAAAAGGCCGTTATTGATTTCTGCGTTGCGGATCTCTGCTGCTGCGTTGATTTTCCAGGGCAGTGCCTTTTCTCCGTCATAGAGGTAGAGTCCGCCTTTAGCGGCACCCAGTAAAAGATGCTCTGTTCCATATGGAAGTACCATCTTCACCTCATCTCCCCGCAGGCGTTCCATTCCGGGAAGGGGAATGAGGCGTTCATCCTTTAACTCGTGCAGTCCCCGGTCGATCATGTCGATAAACAGGCGTTCCCTCACTTTTTGCAGCAGCACCACATTGCCCGGGATTTCGAGCTTACGAACAGAGGATCCGTCATATATAAAGATGGATGAGAAGGATTGGAAGTATACTTTGCCGTTGATCGGGATGGTTCGCCAGAATTCGTCGTTATGGAGTTCTTCAAGGCCAGGCTGACTGCTTAGGGAGTGGTATGAGATTTCTCCTGTTTCATCTTCCAGGAAGTAGCCAAACTCTTCAAAACCGCCAACGTAGATGCGGTTGTCATTGGTCACTGCAACTGAGCGGATTACCGTATGGTCGGGCAGCGTAGAGAGGTTCCAGTGCATTCCGTCGGTCTGCAGCAGTCCGTCATTGTTGCCGATAAAAACCATTCCATCATTTCTTATTGCCACTGACCAGTTTTGGTTATCTGCCTGGTAGAGGGTCCTGTCGTAGTGCAGGACCAGCGGATTGCCATATGGTTGGGCAGAGAGGACTGTGGAGAGGCACAGAAGGAGCAGCAGAGAGGTGTAATATGGTTGTTGAAGAACGTTCACGGCTGTATTTATCGTCATATAAATTGACAATAAATATATGGAAATTTATAAGGTTTGAGCAGTAAGTTTTCAGAAAAAAATATTGGATTGGGATGATGAAAAGGGTGTTTTTACTATGTTTGTTTAAGTAGATTACTGGTTGTTGGGGTGCATTCCCGGAAGTTTATTTATCTTTCATTTTCAGGTGAACCAACAAAACGCCATGGGATGGGATAACTGATTTGAGAATGTCTTCGGTTTCGCCAAGCTGTTTATGTTGCCACAGATCCCTGATGGTATAGTTTTGCTTTGAGAAATTTATGGCGCCTTTGTGATAGATATTTATTCTTTTCCAGTCGTATTTTAATTTCCAGTCATCTTGACTTCTGTTCATAAAGCATACAGCAAGCTCATCGTTCTCCAGCAGTTTTACCCATATTTCATGATCGCCCATGTCTAAGAAACGGATGGCCTGGTTGCCGAGCGGGTCCTGGTTCAGGGCTATTACTTCGGGATTGGTAAGTATTTCAAGCACATCCTTGTCCATATCCCTTAGATCATTTCCTGCCATCAGTGGAGCGGACAGCATTGCCCACATGGAGAAATGGGTGATGTTTTCATCTTCTGTGAGTCCCGGATTACCTACCTCCAGCATATCAGGGTCGTTCCAGTGCCCCGGACCGGCATATCTCCATAAATCTGCCTGTTGATCGATAATATTTACTATTCCAAGGCCTCCCCAATTGATCTCTGCCTCATAGATATTTCGTATATCGGGTGTTGTTCGCCAGAGGTGTCCTACGTTTTTAGCCCATTTCCACGGTTCACTTTCGCCCCATTCACAGATGCTGAAGATTATAGGTCTGCCGCAAACCTTTAACGCATCACTCATTGTTTTATAGGCTGCTTCAGCGTTCTGGCCTTCGTTAGAACACCAATCATATTTCAGATAGTCAACGCCCCATACTGCATATTGCCTGGCATCCTGGAACTGGTAACCACGGCTTCCCGGTTTTCCCTGGCACGTTCTGGACCCAGCACAGGAGTAGATCCCGAATTTCAATCCTTTTTCGTGAATATAATCCGCCAGGTATTTCATTCCGGATGGAAAGCGTTCCGGATCCGGAACGATATTCCCGGCACTATCCCTGGCAACCTGCCAGCAGTCATCAATGACGATATATTCATAGCCAGCGTCTTTCATGCCGTTCACTGCCATTGCATCAGCCATCTCCATGATCATGTTTTCATCTACATCACAGCCAAACCTGTTCCAGCTGTTCCACCCCATTGGAGGGGTAGGTGCCAGTGCAGTAAAATCTTGAGAAAATCCATGAGAGAAGAGCATTACAAAAACTATGGTGAGAACCGATCGCTTTATCATTTTATGAGATTTTTTTGTGTGGATAATAATAGCGCATTTATTGTGATAAGGAACTCGTTATTTGAGATAGCTTGATGAATTTTGATGCATGCTCAGTAATATATCATCAAAATAGGTGATAAATCTGCCAATATGGACAGGTTTTCTTTGTTCAGATAAGAGCTAAAGCATTGAAAATGAAGTAAATAAAATTGGTATTTTGATAAAAAAGCCGGGATGCAGTGTTTGTCCTGTATAGTACCTAACGGAATAATTGCGAACTTTATAGTATAGTATACTCGTTTTTTGATTTTTATAAAGTACTAACAATGAAGTTTATACAAAGAATATTTGTGATTATGATGGTGGCTACTTCCAGTCTTTACGGACAGGTTGAACCACTTAATTTCGAAGCTTTCTCATACCGTAATTTCAGTCCTCACAGGGTGGGAAGTTGGATCAGTGATATCGCAGTTCCAGAAACAGATGATCCGGCATATGCTTACACTTTTTATGTATCCGGGCGTCATAGCGGAGTATGGAAGACCATCAACAACGGGGTTACGTTTTTTCCTGTTTTTGAAAATTACGGGAACCTTTCTATAGGTGCGATTGACATTTCAAAATCTGATCCTGAAGTTGTATGGGTGGGCACCGGGGAAGCTTCAAATGCCCGGTCAGCCTATGCCGGGAACGGGGTTTACAGGTCAACCGATGGAGGAAAAAGTTTTCAGTGCATGGGATTGAAAGACAGTCATCATATTTCGCGGATCATTGTTCATCCTGAAAATGAAAATGTCGTGTATGTGGCAGCGATGGGGCACCTCTATTCTTCGAATAAGGAGAGGGGTGTTTTTAAGACCACGGATGGTGGAGAAAGCTGGGAAAAGGTACTGTACATTCATGATGGGGTAGGAGTAACGGACCTGGTTATTCATCCGTTTGAGCCCGAAATTTTGTATGCTGCAACGTATGATAAGGTTCGTTTGCCCTGGCATTATGAGGCTGGAGGCGATGAAAGCGGTATTTATAAGACAATCAATGGAGGTAAGAAATGGACCCGTTTAAAAGGGGGATTACCGGATGGAAATATTGGCAGAATAGGTATCGATATTTTTCGGGCTGATCCTGATATACTCTATGCTGTAGTGGAGAATTTAAATGTACGGCCTGATTTCAAAGAGCAGCAAGAGGAGGGCGAGTTTTATCTCAGGGACAGTTATTTTGACAGGTTTCTCGGGGGTGAGGTATACAGAACTGCAGATGCTGGCAAACGGTGGAAGAAGATGAATCCGGACAGTGTGGATGTAAGCAGCAAAGCTGCATATTCCTTTAACCAGATCATGATCGACCCTGTTGATGAGAACAATCTCTTTATCAGTAGCGTTTATGTTCAGACATCACATGATAAAGGAAAAACATGGTACGATTGGAAAGGAAGTCCGAAACATCTTTTCACCAATATGTTTGGGGATATCCGCACATTCTGGATTAATCCGGAAGATCCTCGTCATCTGATTGTTGGAAGTGACGGTGGAGTCTATGTTACATACGATGGAGGAAAGAATCTGAACCACCTGTATCACCTGCCTATGGGAGAAGTGTATACGGTAGAAACAGACATGGAAGTGCCATATAATATTTATGTTGGGTTGCAGGATCATGAAGGCTGGAAAGCCCCGTCAAACGGGAGTATGGGAGAGATAAGTACGATTGACTGGCGGGGAGTTGGGATGTGGGATGGTATGTACCATGCAGTGGATAAGGGGAACAGCAGGTGGCTCTATTTCACGACACAGTTCGGGGCACATCACAGGGTTGACCAACTGGAGGGAGAGCGGTATAAAATTGAGCCTAAAGCAAAGGAAGGCGGACCAGCTTACCGGTATACATGGAATACGCCCCTGGTACTGTCTCCGCATGACAATGATGTACTCTATACTGGTGGTCAGATGCTGTTGCGTTCGCCGGATAAAGGAGAAACCTGGGAGGAGATAAGCGAGGATCTTACCACAAATAATGCAGAGAAGATTGATGGTAAGGGACATATCATGTATTGTACAATTACTACCATCTCTGAATCGCCTGTGAAGGCCGGAATGATCTGGGTGGGAACGGATGATGGCAAGGTGCACATGACGCCTGACAATGGAGCGTCGTGGATCGATCTGACAGAGAAAGTTGAAGAAGCAGGAGTGAAGGAGGAGCGTTGGGTAAGCAGGGTGCTTGCCTCCAGTCACGATGAAGGCGTTGCATATGTAACAAAAAGCGGATATCGTAATGATGATTTCCACCCCTATGTATTTATGACGGAGGATTATGGAGAAACCTGGAAAGATATTTCCGCAGGACTCCCGAAGCAGCCTGTTTCAGTAATACTGGAAGATGACATCCAACCGGACCTGCTATTTGTTGGGAACGATCATGGGGTTTATTTGTCTTTGGACAGGGGGGGCAGCTGGACCAGTTTTAGCCAGAACATTCCTCATGTACCGGTGAAAGATCTGCATATTCATGCCCGTGACAGGGACCTGATTGTAGGCACGTATGGCAGGGGAACCTATATTACAGATATTTATCCTTTCAGAGAGGTTACAAGGGAATTGCTGAATAAAGAGCTGCATCTTTTTGAGATAGAGCCCAAACCAAACAGGAATTATTCTCAGCAGGCATCATGGACAAACCGTAAGTTGATGGGGGATAGTCATCTTACAACACCAAATGAGCCCAATGGTACGGTGATATATTATTATCTGAAGCATGATTCCCCGGCTGATATTCAAATTATAGTAGAAGATGAAGAAGGGAATACTGTATTTAAAAAGCCAGGGCGAAAGAGCAGGGGATTTCATAAATTTGTGTGGGATACGCGTAATATAAAGCCAGGGAATTATGAAGTAGCTGTCCTGGCAGGGGGCGGTGTGCAACACCAGACTGCAATTGTGCTTGAAAGCTGGAAGTGGCAGGTAGGAAGTGTTGGGCGTTCTTTATATAAGAACAGGGCAGAAAGTGAAAGATGTGCATATGAACTTACAACGGAAGATAGTGTTATCGTTTCCACACCCCCTGTTACTTTGGGATTGGATCCTTTTTATAAGAAATATGTGAATGTCAACGGTATACATATCGCGGGTTCAGAAAAAGTTCCGGACCGGGCTTTTTGGGCAGCTGGTAAAACTATCAGCTTCATGACACAAGCCCTTCCAGACCATGTTTACAACTCACTGATCGAAAAGGGCACAAGGGTGGGAATTATGGCCAGGTATGAAGGAACAACTGACATACCGGAGCATGCACATCTTGTGAATAACAAGGAGTTGAATATGGATGTCAGGGCCAGGGGACTTGGCGGCAGTGTCAGGAATCCATTAAATACATGTGCTGAAGAGAATTTATTGTGTTATCAGATCGACAAATATCATGCTGAAGATATCCTGATACATGAATTCGCACACACGATCCATGGGGTGGGTATTATTCCGGTTGATGACACCTTTAATGAGAGGCTCCAGGCCTCACTTGACAAAGCACTTTCGGAAGGGAAGTGGGAGAATACCTATGCTTCAACCAATATTTGGGAATATTGGGCAGAGGGTGTACAAACATGGTTTAATGTGAATGCAGAAGTGGCAGAAGCTGATGGGAAGCATAACCATATCAACCTAAGAGAAGAACTAAAAACATATGATCCTGGTCTTTATGCAATCCTGAATGAATTTTTTCCCGTAACAGATGAATGTATCAGCTGTCATTCAGGAAATGAGAATTTGTACTTTGAATAATTCTACAGGATTATTCTATGGGCGACGATTTTAAATTTTCCTGGCGTTATGGAAAAAGGAGTGGTGTTTGACATAAAGAGATATGCTGTGCATGATGGACCGGGTATCCGGACAACTGTATTTCTAAAAGGATGTCCGTTGAAGTGTCAATGGTGTCACAATCCTGAAGGAATATTATCCCGGCCTCAGTCAATGAAAAGGAGTCGCATAATTGATGGAAAGGAAAGCATCTATGTGGAGAAGGTGGGGAAGATGGTTACTTCCGGCGAAGTGATGGATACTGTATTAAGAGACAGACTGTTTTATGAGGAGAGCGGTGGCGGAGTGACATTTTCCGGTGGAGAACCTATGATGCAGCCAACGTTTCTGCTGGAATTG
>JAGYMF010000093.1 GCA_018400695.1 Bacteroidales bacterium
CTTCAATTTTTTCTATTTCCTCTTCTGATTCTGCGGCATCTTCATTCTGTGATTCTTCCGTTTTTTTCTGGTCTTCCTTTTTGGTATTTCCCTTCAGGACATATTGCTCGACCCATCTCCTTTTCACCTCTCCTTTAAGATACTTTTCTATTACCAGGCTGGCGATGGGAGCTGCCCAGGTGCCGCCAAAACCTTCATTTTCAACATAGACAGCCAATGCAATCTTCGGATCATCTTTTGGTGCAAAAGCGATGAAGATTGAATGGTCTTCACCATGAGGGTTTTCAGCAGTACCGGTTTTACCGCAAACGGTGATGTCACTGATTTTTGCGATTCTTGCAGTAGAACCCGGGCCACCATTCACAGCCAGTTCCATTCCTTCCACAACGGGGGTATAGAACGCGGAGTCTATCGTAGTAAACTGTTTTTCCCTGTATTTGGGATCGATTGTTTCATCGCCGAGGTCTTTTGCCAGGTGGGGTACATAATACCATCCCCTGTTGGCAATGGCTGCGGTCATATTGGCCATTTGCAGCGGAGTGATAAGCAATTCACCCTGTCCGATGGCCAGTGAGAGGATCGTAAGAAAGTTCCAATGGCCGCTGGTATAGTACCTGTCGTAATATGCGGCGGTGGGAATGTTACCTTTCAGCTCGTTGGTGAAATCGGATCCCAGTATTTCTCCGAAACCGAATGACATGACATGTTCTCTCCAGTGGTTAAAAGCCTCTTCGGTGTTTTCATACCTCGGATTTTCCATGATCCTGCGGAATACGTTACAATAATAGGTATTGCAGGAGTGTTGTATTGAGCCGATCAGATCGAGTGGGGCCGGATGTGAATGGCAGGCTACATGGATTCCACGGTAATAGTATCCGTAGTCGCAGTAATAGGAGGTTTGGTTGGTCAGCACACCCTCCTGCAGACCAATCAGTGCATTGATTGTTTTGAAGGTGGATCCAGGGGGGTATTGTGCCATGGTTGCCCGGTTGAAAAGGGGGTTAAGTGTATCTGCTGAGAGTTTGCGGATGGTTTCGCCAAGGTTTCTTCCAATGAGCAGGTTGGGATCGACGGAAGGGGAGCTTACCATGGTAAGGATCTCGCCTGTTGCAGGTTCAATAGCGACGATACTGCCTACAAAATTCTGCATGAGTTGCTCACCGTATTCCTGAAGTTGTGCATCCAGGGAGATGGTCATGTTCTGTCCCACCTTCACCGGCTTATCATATTTCCCCTCTTCGAATGAACCGATGATCCTGTTGTGAACGTCCTTCAGGTAGATCTTCAACCCTTTTTCGCCGCGAAGCAGATCTTCGTATGATTTTTCGATACCGATCACACCGATGTAATCTCCCATGGTGTAGTAGTCGCTGTTCTCAATAATCTTTTTATTCACTTCGCCGATATAACCGAGAATATGGGAAGCAATGGGTCTGGAATACCTTCTTAAGGTCCGCGACTGCAATGAGAAGCCGGGAAACTTATACATTTTTTCCTGGAATTTGGCGGCGATTTCGAAATTGACCTGTTTCATAAAAACAGATCTTACCCGGTAGGAGTAACCCTTTGCTCTTTGCAGCCTTTCTTTCAGGTTGTCTTCAGAGATCCCGAGAATTGAACAGAATTCAACCGTATCAAATGCCATAATGTTGTTGGGCACGACCATGATGTCATAGGCGGCCTGATTTGATACAAGCAGTTCACCATGCCGGTCATAGATCAGGCCTCTTGCCGGGTACATGATGACGTGGCTCTGGGAGTTGTTAAGTGCGGAGACTTTATACGAGGTATTGACCACCTGCAGGAAAAACAGTCTGATGATAAATACCAGGCCGGCCAGGATAGTGAAAATGATGAATACGTACCTTCTGTTCTTGTATAATATCATCTATTTTCTGAAGATAAAGTACTGACTTAAAACAATGATTAAAGCAGTTAGAAATGTGCTTATCACAATGCGCAGAAAGGTACTCAAAAAATCGTGAAAGTTAAATACTTCCAGGTAGAACAATACGGTATGGTGCAGAAACGTCAGGATGAGTGTATAGATGGTAAACCATCTGAAGCCGTAGTAGTATATCCGTGGAAACGTGTCAGCCTCATACCCGTCACGCGGAGCGATGATGCCCAGCACCCATGGCCGCATAAATGCGATAAAAACTGTGGCTGCTGTATGCATTCCCAGTGTATTCAAGAAAAGGTCCACACTCAGGCCGAGCAGAAATCCTCCGGCCAGGATCATCCATTTTGGTGTTTCAAATGGCATAAGAAGGATAAAAATGATATAGAACAGGGGGTTCATATATCCACCAAGGTTGATATTGTCCAGGACGAGGACCTGCAGGAGAACCACGACGAAAAAGCGGACGATATTTCTTGCAAATAACCTTATCATTGGTCTGTTTCTTCTTCCAACTCCAGTTGTTCTTTCCGGAGATAATTGGTAATTACGTTGACATGGAACAGTTGCTGATAGTTTGTTCCCAGAAGCACATTTATTTGATAGAAGTTGCCTTCTTCAAGTTGAAAGTTTTCTATTGTTCCAACGAACAGTCCTTCGGGAAATATGGCGGAATAGCCGCTGGTTACGATGGTGTCGCCCGTCTCCAGTTCAGCATGATAGGGGATCTCAGTCAGGTTGGCTGTCCGGTGAGAATTGCCGTTCCAGTGCAGAATGCCTGAGAAATTTTCTTTCTTCGTTTTTACGCTGAGCCTGAAATCACGGTTGATAACCGGAATGATCGTTGAGAAATTGGAGGAGCTTTCCAGAACGATCCCAACGATCCCCTTGTCGCTGATCACGGCCATATCGCCTGAGATGCCATGGTTGTGCCCTTTGTCGATTGTAATGTAATTTCGTTGTTTCATGAAGGTCGCGTGAACAATGCGGGCCGGGGTATAGAAATAATCTCCGTCGTAAACATTGATTTGCGATGTGTCGGCTGTGTCAGCCAGGCTTTCAAGCTGGTTTCGCAACAGGGTGTTTTCCCTGACCAGCATTTCATTGTTCTTTTTAAGGTAGAGGTATTCCCTTCCTCCTTCGATCAATGAATACAAAGTACCGGACACCTCCCTGTGGGCGTTTACAAGTATGGAACGCTGATATGCACTGTTGTTATTGAGCAATATGATGGCGATGGTCTCCAGGAAAATGAAGATCAATACATTGTAATACTTCCTAAGCAGCCATAGCAGTCCTTTCATTGTTCACCCGTGGTTATCTATTTCATCAGGAAGGGGAATTTATCCACATTTTTCAGTGCAATTCCGGTTCCTCTTGCCACTGCCTGCAGCGGATCCTCGGCGATATGGAAAGGGATGGAAATTTTATCGCTTAACCGTTTATCCAGTCCTCTCAGCAATGCTCCGCCACCTGCCAGGTAAATTCCGCGGCCAACAATATCGGCGTACAATTCGGGCGGTGTCTGCTCCAGGACAGAGAGCACAGCGGTTTCTATTTTCGACAGTGATTTGTCAAGGCAATGGGCGATCTCCTGGTAGGAGATTGGGATCTCAATCGGCATGGCGGTCATCAGGTTCGGACCGCGAACATTGAAATCTGTCGGCGGATCAACCAGTTCGGGCAGGGCAGACCCTACCTGTATCTTGATCTCTTCAGCGGTTCGTTCGCCAATTTTGATATTGTGCTGGTGGCGCATATAGGTCTGTATATCGTTTGTGAAACCGTCGCCTGCGATCCTAATGGATTGGTTACAAACGATACCTCCAAGAGCGATGACAGCGATTTCGGTGGTACCACCACCGATGTCTACAACCATGCATCCTTCAGGGGCTTCTACATCAAGACCGATCCCGATGGCTGCTGCCATTGGCTCATAGATCATGTACACATCCCTTCCTCCGGCATGTTCAGATGAGTCACGTACTGCACGAATCTCAACTTCAGTACTCCCGGAGGGGATGCAGACCACCATTTTGAGAGATGGGGTAAAAAGTTTCTTTTTTTGGTTGATCATTTTTATCATGCCCCTGATCATCTGCTCTGCAGCATGAAAATCGGCAATCACGCCATCCCTTAACGGCCTGATGGTTTTGATGTTTTCATGGGTTTTGCCATGCATCTGCCGCGCCTTTTCTCCGATGGCGATTAGTTTCCCTGTATGTTGGTCGATTGCAACGATCGAAGGCTCATTCACAACCACCTTGTCGTTGTGAATGATGATGGTATTGGCTGTACCCAGGTCGATGGCCAGTTCCTGCTGAAATGAAAAGAATCCCATGTATAGAAATAATTATTAATGTTTAAAATGTCTGAACCCGGTGGTGACCATGCTCATTCCATGCTGGTCACAATAATCGACCGACTCCTGGTCCCTTACGGAGCCTCCCGGCTGTATCACTGCAGTGATACCGGCTTTGCCTGCAATCTCGACACTGTCGGCGAATGGAAAGAAGGCATCTGAAGCCATGACGGCATTCTGAAGGTCGAATTTAAAATGTTTTGCTTTTTCAATGGCCTGCTGAAGTGCATCGACCCGGGATGTTTGTCCTACCCCTGAAGCCAGAAGCTGTTTTCCTTTGACCAGTACAATGGCATTAGATTTAGTATGTTTAACAAGCTTATTTGCAAAGAGAAGGTCCCTGAACTGCTCCTGATCGGGGGCTGTCTTGGTTACTACGGAAAGGTCATCGCTGCTTTCTGTCTTTGTATCCCTGTCCTGCCCGATAAACCCATTGAGCACAGAGCGCAGGTTCCTTTTTTGGAGGTTGCTGTCCTTCAGTACCAGGATGATCCTGTTCTTTTTCGCTTTCAGGATTTCCAGGGCATCTTTATCATAGCCGGGAGCAATGGAAACCTCAAAGAAGATCTTGTTCATTTCATTGGCTGTGGCAGCGTCAATAGTCCTGTTGGTGATCAGGACGCCTCCGAAGGCAGATACAGGGTCTCCGGCCAGTGCGGCAGTCCATGCTTCGGTGAGGTCCTCCCGCGATGCGATTCCACAAGCGTTGTTGTGTTTTAATATGGCAAAGGTGGTTTCGGTGAAATCGTTGATCAGTCCAACAGCTGCGTCGATATCCAGCAGGTTGTTGTAAGAGATCTCTTTGCCCCAGAGCTGCCCGAACATTTTGTCGAGGTTCCCGTAGAAGTGTCCCTCCTGGTGTGGGTTCTCTCCGTAACGCAGTTTTCGTGATTCGCGGACACTGACCTTCAGTGCGCTACCCTTGTTATCATCAAAATAGTTGAAGATATGGCTGTCGTAGTGGGACGATATGTTGAATGCCTCCCCGGCGTATTGTTTCCTGTCTTCAAAACCGGTTTCGCCCTGCTTTTCGTTCAGCAGTCTCAGCAGATCAGCGTACTGATCCCTGGAGGACACCACCAGTACATCTTTGAAATTTTTTGCAGCAGCGCGGATCAGCGAGATTCCTCCGATGTCAATTTTTTCGATGATCTCCTGTTCGGGGGCCCCCGAGGCGACTGTCTCTTCAAACGGATAGAGGTCAACGATTACCAGGTCAAATTGCGGGATTTCATATTCCCTGAGCTGGTCCTGATCATTTTCATTGTCCCCGCGGCCCAGGATGCCGCCAAAGACTTTCGGATGAAGGGTTTTTACACGGCCTCCCAGGATTGATGGGTAGCCGGTCAGCGATTCTACAGAAGTCACTGCGACACCCAGTTTTTCAATATATTCTTTTGTACCTCCGGTGGAATAGAGGTGGACATTCAGTTCATCCAGTTTTTTTATGACCGGTTCAAGCTGGTCTTTAGAGAATACTGAGACCAATGCTGAACGGATTTTTTTGGTTGCATTCATAAAGCATAAGTATTATACGATCAGACGAATTATTAAGGCGTTGTGAATGTACATATTTTATACCTGTTCAACAAGTATATACAATGTTGCAATGATTGTTTTATCTTGCAAAAAATTACGTTGTAAAAATAGCAATCCTTTTGCTAGTTCCTAACATTGGTATTATGATTATTTTCAGGTTATTTTGGGAAAGTCTGGTGATGGCGTTACAGACATTCAGGGGAAACAGGCTCCGGTCATTGCTCACGCTTCTGGGAATTACGATTGGTATTTTTGCCATTATCTCTGTTTTTACTGCGGTGGACTCCCTGGAGTTGAATATAAGAGAGAGTGTTTCATCTCTTGGCGACGACGTTGTCTATATACAGAAATGGCCCTGGGGACCTGAAGAGGGCGAAGAGGAATATGCCTGGTGGAAATATCTGAACAGGCCTGTTGCCACCCTGGATGAGAATGAATTTATACGGGAAAAGTCCAAGCTGGCAGGGGCTTCCTGTTTTATAGCCACTGCCCAGAGAACTGTAAAATACAGGAACAACAGTGCCAGCGATATTGTAATAATGGGGGCATCTGACGGGTTCCAGGATATCCGGGCATTTGAAATTGAGAAGGGGAGGTATTTCTCACCTTTTGAAGTCTCCGGCGGCAGAAATATTGCAGTGGTGGGGCATACCCTGGCTGAGGATCTTTTTGGCAATGATGATCCTGTAGGAAAGGAGGTCAAGATAGGAGGTTTCAAAGTGACCGTGATCGGTGTAACGGAAAAGGAGGGGAAAGGTACTTTTGACGATAACAACCTGGATGAGCTGATCCTGGTTCCGGTTCATTTTATGCGCAATATCGTAGACATCCGGAGTGAGCGTGTCAATCCGCAGATATGGGTCAAGGCCAGGGATGGGGTGACAGTTGGGGAGTTGTCGGACGAGCTGACCTCCCTGCTTCGGTCGGTCAGGAGGCTGAAACCGATGGATGAGGATGATTTTGCGCTGAATCAGACTTCGTTAATCAATAATCAGCTGGACCAGGTATTCAAGGTAATCAATATTGCCGGATTCTTTATTGGTATTTTCTCTATCATTGTCGGTGGGTTTGGCATAGCGAATATCATGTTTGTATCT
>JAGYMF010000094.1 GCA_018400695.1 Bacteroidales bacterium
CAGCCGCAAATGAATTGATATCCGTTGCACCGGCAAGTGCCTCTTCCATGGTGCTGGCAATTATCTCTCCTTTCTTCTGTTTGATAACAGCAACTTCAACCTCGTCCATGACATGCTCAAAGCTGGCGTGTCCCTCTTCCTTCACCTCGGTGAGTGCAGCGACGATGTATTGGTCCTGGATATCGAAGATGTTGCTGACATCCCCCTCTTCAGCGCTGTAGGCCCAGCTGATCATGTTGATGGGATTTTCCAAACCGGGAATGGTTCGCTGATCCCTGGCAATGTCGGGTACGATCCTTGGGTCTTTGCCATACGTTTTTGCCTGCTCTTCAAACTTTTCCACATTGGTGGCCTTACCACGGAATTTGACGGCCATGTTATAGTAGTTCTGGTCGGTCTTGTTGCTTGGATAGACGCTGTGAACAATAGTGGCTATCTGCATCTTCTGCACCGGACGGCTCTGGTTCTCAATTCTGATGATATGGATGCCGTACCTTGTTTCGGTGCTGACCACATCGCCGGTTTTGTTTTCAAAGCAAGCGTTGTTAAATGGAGCCTCCATTACACCCTCGGTGAACCAGCCCAGGTCTCCGCCAATGTTGCGATTGCTTTCGTCAGAGGAATATTCCCTTGCAATCGCATTGAAGTCGCCGCCGTTATTGATTACCGCATTCAGGCTGTCGGCAATCTCTTTTGCACGCTGAACATTACCATAGACGGAATACCCGATCAGGATATGGCGCGCCCTGACAGAATCAGGCCGCATCTGGACATCACTGACCCTTGACAGTTTATAGGCGTTGTCCTCGTAATAGGGCCCAAATACTTCACCTTCCGGAAGCACCAGGAGCGAGTCCCTCAACAGGGGGGCAATCTCTGTGCGGCTGTAATAGGTTCTGTCAAACGATATGTCCGATATACCATTAACATACGAAACCAGGTTTTCGTCTTCGGTCCTTGTAAACTCATTTTTTGTTTGCATAGCCCATAGCTTTGAGTTGGCATCGTCCTCTTCGCTGGCTACAACATCAAAAACAACATATTCAAGCGTCCTCGTTTCATCGGTCCTGTATTGTTCGATATTCTCTTTGTAATAGGCTTTCAGATCGGCTTCACTATAGGAGATATCCTCATCGGAAACCTCTGAAAAATTTTTTGCAACAAAACTGAAGTCTACCCTTTTACCGGTCTCTTCATGGTAGTCTCTGACATCCAGGGAGGAGGGCCTTAATCCTTTGCTAAGCAGGGCCATGTATTTTTGGTTCATCCTCTCTTCAATGATTTCGTTTTCAATGAACAGCCACCGTTGCCGCTCCTGTGCATATTCCTCCTGATCCAACGAGTTGAAATAGTTGACCATGATGTAGCGGTTGAATTCGCCAGTCTCCGGATTGGTGAACATCTGCCGGACAATAGGGTGGGGCTCGTTAAAAGCACCCGGATTTCCACCGCCCATGCCAGCCGACTGGTTACCGGCAACCATGGCTTTCAGCTCATCGTCGCTTACCCTAATCCCCAGATTGTTGTACGACGGATCCATGACTGAATTACGTACCATCCTTCTCCAGGTCTCATCTTCAACCTCCTGTTCGATCTGTGCATCAAGGTTCTGACCATAGTTCATTTTGTAGAAGTTCATCAGAACCTCCTTTTCGGCGAGATAATCTTCAATTCCGTATGTCTCCCCATTGATCTCTGCCACTTTCGTGCTGGGTCTGATATTGAAATCACCCAGGATAAATCCCAACATTGCCAGCCCTATAGCTGCCATGATCAGTATTCCTGCCCTTCTTCTGATATTTTCAAGCGTTGCCATTGATGTTAAATTACTTTTACCGGTTTTACCTAATTTTTTGAGCGTACGAATATAGTAATAATAGGTTGAAACAAAAAAAGAACTTTGCTTTAAAAGAGCCCTCTATTTCCGTAGAAAAGAGGATGGTAGAAAGTGCACCTTGCTATTCGCCGCAGGTCAGTTCTACGAGCTCGACCCGGTTGGCACTTACCTTTAGGATCTTCATGGTAAAATTGTCAATACGGATGGTTTCGTTTAGCCCGGGAATATTTTTCAGGTGATAAATGATAAACCCGGCCAGGGTGTCGTAATCTTCAGATTCCGTTATACCCAGTTGGAAGGTCTCATTCAGGAAGCTGATCTCGTGTCGTCCAGATAATCGGTATATATTTTCCCCGGTTTTCTGACTGATCAGATCGGTGGTATCGTGTTCGTCTTGAATCTCTCCAAAGATCTCTTCGATGACATCCTCGGTGGTAATGATTCCCGACGTACCTCCAAATTCATCCAGCACTACGGCGATCCCCTTCCTGCTTTTAATAAATGACTTCAGGATCCTGTTAACCGGCAATGTTTCTGGTACCACAGGCAGGGTATGAAGATAATTTCCGATATGTTCAGGAAACTGGAACATGTCTTTCGAATTCACATAACCGATCACATTGTCGATGTTGTTCCTGTAAATCAGGATGCGGCTGAGTCCTGTCTCGATAAACGTGTCTACCAGTTGCTGCACAGGATTTTCAATGTCCATGGCAACCACTTCCGTACGGGGAATCATGCAGTCACGCACCTTGAGGTTGGAAAGCTCCAGGGCATTTTTGAAAATTTTGAGGTCCTGGGTTTCCGGTTCATCTTCATCCTGTTCCTGTTCACTTTCCGTTACCAGGTGGCTCAGGTCTACTTTTCCAAAAACGGTCTGCCGGTTGCTCTCTTCCGGCATTCCTTTCAGTAAATGTCGCATGGTAAAATTGTACAGTGCGATGGATAGGATGGATAATGGATAAAGCAGAATATAAAAGATGAAAATTGGCAGAGCAAAGACCTTCAGGGTTCCGTTTGGATTCATTCGGAACAATGCCTTGGGAAGGAATTCTGCTGTAAGAAGGATCAGTATCGTTGCCAGGATTACCTGTATCAGGAGGATCAGCAGATCAGCTTCGGTGCGAAAGAGGCTGCTTACAGGTTCCTGGATCCATGCAGCGAAGGCGATGCCATAGATTACCAGGGCGATGTTGTTCCCTACCAGCATCGTGGCAATATACAGGTCGGGTTTCCTGGTGAAGATGGCAATGATTCCTGATCCGAATGCTTTGTGCTTCTTGTCAATTTCGATCCTGAGCTTATTGGCTGTAATGAAGGCGTTCTCCATACCTGTGAAGAAGGCGGAGAAGGCAAGCGAGATCAGTATTAGTGGAAGGTAAGGCATTCTATTTGTCTGAAAGACGCATTTTTCTTCTTCTCTGGTACATGAACAATGAAAGCAGGGCGAACAGGAAATAGTACCAGCTCTCGCCAAAACCGGTGTCGATTGTTACATCGATACCAATAAACAACAGCAGTCCGCCCATAACGAACCAGATAATTTCAAGAATACCGCCTGCTTTATTCATCTTCATTGATATTTACCACACCTTTTGATCCGATGAGGGTGTAGTCTGTGAGTGACTGGTTGGACCTGAACCCTTTCTGGCCGTAGAAGGTCCCATTCTCATTTACAATGCGTGTATAGGAATCAGAGTATATCTCCTCCTTCTCTTCATCCCAGAAGAGCTCTTCCGAATCGAGACGCTCACCGGTTGCGTAGTTTTCGGCCACTACATTTCCGGTGGCGTGCCAGAGCTTATCATCATTGTAGTATATGGCATAGTTGGCATGAATTACCGACTCAATTTCCAGGGAGTCATTAAAGAAAGTGACCTTCATCCCCTGTGGAAATTCACTGTAAGGTTTTTCCGCATTGTTGAACTGCCTCAGCTCAGGGGCAACCATCTTTACCTTGACCTTTGCTGAGTCGCTGTATATGGTCTCGATATCTTCACCGATCATGTCAGGGTACTCCGATGTAGTATTGAGCAGGTTGATCTTCTCAATTTCATTTTCACAGGCTGTAAGCGACAGCGCGAAAATAACGATGATACATAACCTTGCCTGGTAATTGCTATACATGGTATACAAATGCAATAAAAACTGCCTGTAAAGTTAGTGAACCATTTCCACATATGAAACGGCACAACCCTACAGGCAGCTCTTGTGTTGTCTTTTTTCTATTTTCTTGTCCTGACGGTTGTATACTCATTGATGCAACCTTCAACAAGATAGGAATCACCCTCGTTGAGCGTTCTGAAAAAACAGTCCTCGCTGTTGGGATATTGTGATGCATAATCATTCAGCCGTTTGTCTGCTATATCAGCAACAGAAGGATCAGCATTCCTGGCCTGGATGAATTTATCTGCTGCAGCCCAGAATGCAGTGCGCTGTTCAAAGTCATCCCCGAGGTTGGTGCGGCTTTCAATAAAGGCATCGCCCAGCAGGATATAGGCTGAACCATTGGAGGGGTCGTTCTTCAGTGCCTCCCTGGTGTATTCAATACATTTGCAAGGATCTTCCAGTACCCTGGTGATCTGTGCCAGCTCGTAATAATAGGTTCCTTTTTCGGCAGGTTCGGCATCACCATTGATCGCCTCCAGGTAGTACTTTGTTGCATTATCGTAATCCTCTTTTGCAACAAAAAGACGTGCCAGTTTGTAGGCCGACTTATGATCGGGCTGGGTGGCATACAGTTGCTCTGAGGCTTTGATGTACATGCCTGACCTGTCGCATCCGCTGTTGTAATAGAAATCGATCATTTTATTCAGGAAGTCCAGGTTGTCCTTGTTTGCTTCAAACCTGGGTTCGTAATAGGTGTTCAGGGCTTCACAGGTCAGGATGCCCTCTCCCAGGATGAAGTCGTCTACATAATCCTTGGCCCGCTGAAAGCGCCTGTTATTGGGTTTCTGTTCAAGTTGCGCATCGATGATCTCACTGGCTGTAAAGTAATCGTCGATGGTCTGGTTCTGATCAATGACATCTGCCTTGTGCAGTGATACACTGGCATTCATAAAGAGAATAAGGATCGCATCCCTCGCCTCTTCCGGGTCCAGTTCAATACTCCTGCCCAGGTAGCCGTAAGCCTCTTCAATGGATTTGAGGTCATCTTTCCTGTACCTCAACAGATCCGTGGCTTTCCGCCCGAGCACATTGGCTTCATCATTGAAATATTCCATCCTCCGGTCATAAATCAGCATGATCGTATCTATAAAACCGTTGATCACATCCGGGTTTTTCTCTGCAGAGATGAATTTCTTATACATCTTTACACCGTCCACGTACATGTTCTGACTGGAGGCGGGACATTCATTGAATACGTGTTTCCAGGACTTGATCGCATCGTTGTAGTTGTTGTGCTTGAAAAACTCCCTGTAGAGCGAGAGGTTCATCAGGCAGTTGATACTGTCCTGACCCTGTCCGTATTTGGAACCATCCTCAGCACCTGTCTGCGATGTTGCAGGCATCAATAATAAAAACGCCAGTGCAGATATTGTCAGTGTCTTTAGTGTTAAAGTTTTCATCATTCATTATTTAGAGATAGAACATCAGTCAAATTTCCTCTTATAAAACCAAAGATCGTGCAAAGTTACATTAAAAGTCACAATACCATAATTTTCCTTTACCAAATTGTTTTCCATTGTACCTCTTGATCCATAAGTAAATGCAATATTTGCAGAACTCTTTGTTTTTCCTATTGGGAACCCTACTCCAAAAGTTATGCCATAATCCTGCAGCTGGTAATTTCCCACCTTCACGTACGACTCATTCATGTATCCCCCGACCCTGTAGCTCATAAGGTTATGGTACCCCCTGAAGGCTTCAAAATCCGGCGTGTACTCGACCCCCCCCCGCAGCGAGCTGGCTGCGGCCAGGTTAAAGCCTTCAGCATAGAGGGAGGAGTTGTCCACCGCTTTCCAGTCCTGCATCGTATAGTCGCCTGTAACCGTCAGTTTGCCCGGTATGCCCAGGGCAATGCCGACACCGATCTTTGCCGGGATGGTGATGGTTTTATCTGCCACATCCGAAAAGATGTCTGTTACCGGGTAGATGGCCGTTGAATCGTTGAGTAAACCGCCCGAGCCGGGGAAGATATTGGTGATGGTTGAGCTGAAGGCCGAATTTAACCGGGCTTGCAGGTCGTAGGTGCCGCCGGCAGTGAAGTAGAATTTATCCCCGAAAACCTCCTTGTACTGCAGCCCGAATCCAAAATAGGTGTGACTGATGTTGATCTCATCGAGGGAGGAGGTTTGCGCATATTCGCTGTTCTTCGGGAAGGTGATGTACCGTTGCCGGGCGATATCTCCCAGCAGGTAGTTCATGTTAACCCCGATGGAGACGCGGTTGAACAGCTTGCCCGATACGCCGAGAAAATATTTGAGTATTCCGCCGCTGCCTTCGTAGATGTAGTCAATGGCATCCCCGGTACCAAGCTCGTCATACTCCTGCTTGATGTTGTAGCCGACCGAGCTGTAGGGTACGATGCCGGTTCCCATGCCAAAATACTTTCCGATGGGCACAGAGAGGGCCATGTGATGAAAATTCGCATTGTACCAGCGGCTGTTCAGCGTGGTTGTCTTGTAATCGTTCAGATAGCCATTCACCCCGAAGTCCAGCAATACCGACATGCTGTCGCGCGCTGTATAGGCGGCAGGATTCATGTAGTTGAGTTTGTTCTGGTCCCTGATGGCGATGCCCGCACCGCCCATGGCCTGATTTTGACCGAAACCGTCGTGTGAAAGATCGCCCAATCCGAACCTGGTGTATGGCGAATAGGTGTTCATCTGTGAAACAGCCGGAATAGCGAGCACTGTAAACAGGGCCGCCAGAAGGCTATTTCTTCTTGTCATTTTGTGCATTGTAGTCTAAAATTCTGTTTAATCCTATGAGGTTCAGATGCGCGACCACAAAGATGCTATTTTTTAGCTTTTTATCAAAAGAATTTGCGTCCCCTCCTGTTAATACCACCTTGCTGTTCCTGTACGTGGATGAAATATCTGCGATATATCCGTC
>JAGYMF010000095.1 GCA_018400695.1 Bacteroidales bacterium
AAAGGAATTCGCGGACTTAATTCTATTTTTAACGGATTACGGTTGCCTCATAGACAAATATTTCAGCCTCTTTCCAGCTATCCCTGTCAAGCCCCAATTTGTTGCCTGCACAGCATTCCAGAAACTCCACGGGACTCCAGTCGTTCTTTACGGCAACCTGGGGCAGCAACGTTGCACGCCTGATGCCATGGATCAGGTAGATGCCGTGCTTTCCAATCTCAATCTCTTCCGGTCCGCTGATCTTTTCGCGGGGCGACAATACGGAGATCTCTACCTCGAGCTGCGGAAGTTCGTCAAGGCTGACAGGCCGGAAACGCCTGTCTTCTGTCGCTGCCTGCCTTGCCATCTCGTGCACATTCTTATACAATGGCTCACTTTCTGAAAATGTTCCTATACACCCTCTCAACTCTTTGTCAATATACACTGTAACAAACGCTCCCATAGGAGATCTCAGTATGTCATCGATCCGGAATGTCTCCGGCAAGGATATCCTTTTTCCGGTAGTTACAGTTTCCTGTACCGACCATTCAGCTATGCTGATCAATGTGTGTTTCTGTTCGGCTGTAAATTCCATAGGCTACTCTTTGGTTTGAAAAAGAATTGAGATGTAATCCACAACTTCCCGCGAGGGAAATACCTCCCCGGAATGTCCCCTTGCAATGACCTTCGAAACATAGTTCCGGTCCTCCATCCCCGCATAAGCCATCAGGGTCATCACCGGTCCGTAACCACATACCGAAATACGGTTTCGTATTACCGCCTGTTCAACAGCATCTATATCCCTGCTTTCAACCTGGTCCAGCACCAGTTGGTCCTGCTGGTTACCGGTCTCTGGTGAGAGAAAATGCGAAAAATCACTCGACGCAATAACGAGAACAACTTTCCCGGAAGCCCTGACGGCAGCATGCAGGTCACGCGCCAGCTTCCCCGCCACCAAACTGGTCTGCTTCCTGATGCAGAGAGGTAATATCTTTACTTCTCTGTCCTGGTAAAAATACTGAATATAAGGAACAATGACCTCTGCTGAATGCTCGTTGGCATGGGCTGAGCGATCGGCCGGGTAGGGAAGAGCGACCGAAAGTTCCGTATCAATTGGCACTGTTCCCGCGGCATTCTGCCACGCATCATGCGAATCCAGGGCCACTTCTGCTCCTGCTCCGGTGTGGTTCGGATGGAGAATGATAAATGTTTCCGGACGGATACCCTGCGCTCTGAGGTGCTGAAAAAACGGGATCGTCTGGTACCCACTGTAAACATGTCCTGCATGGGGCAATACAGCCCCGATAATACGGCCACCGCCATCGATGGTTTCGTCATACCTGTGTTGTTGTTCGATGGAGTTCAGCTGGTCAAAAATCTCCTTCCTGGTGGCCGGATAAAACCGGCCCTCAAAAACTGCCTGTCTGATCATGCTATATTGAATTTTCCGTTGATCGTTTGTTGGCATGCTGCACACCGGTTACCTACCATGCCCCTGATTGTAGTGTGGTAATGCTTCCGCTCTATCAGCAATGCTCCACAGGCAGGACAGTAGGTATTTGCATCAAACTCCTGACCGGTATTTCCCGTGTATACATGATCCAGTTGTTCAACAGCAATCTCCCGCAACATCTGCAGCGTGGAAAGTGGGGTGGGAGGAAGGGACATCTGATAACTGGGAAAATACCTTGACAGATGAAGCACCTGGTCACGTCCAAAGACCCTGCTGATATACGCTGTCATGTTGCTGAATTCTTCAGGATCATCGTTTAGTCCCGGGATAACCAGGTAGGTGATCTCGAGGTGACTATCAGCCGCTTTGACCGCCTCAAGGGTGTCGATCACAGGCTGTAACCTGGCTCCGGTAATCTTTTTGTAGAACTGGTCCGAAAAGGCCTTCAGATCCACATTGAATCCCGAGATATACGGTAGCAAAGTCCCGAGCGGTCCGGGCATAATGTAACCGTTTGTAACCATTACACATTCAATAGCTGACCCCTTTAATGCCGCTGCAACATCAACCATAAACTCGTAAGATACAATGGGCTCATTATAGGTAAAGGCAACGATCCTTGAACCACGCGAACGTATCCTCTCTACGATCTGATCCACTGAATACGCGTTCAGCTGAGCAGGCACAATACCGATACACTGGGAGATCTGCTCGTTCTGACAGTGCTTACAGTGCATGTTGCAGCCCACTGAGCCGATCGAAAAAACATGCTCCCCGGGATAGAAGTGATACAATGGCTTCTTTTCAATGGGGTCTATGGCGATAGACGACAACCGGCCATAGTTGTTGCTGATTAACTTGCCGTTGTGGAGGCTCCTGACCCTGCACTGGCCACTCCTGGTTTCGGAAATAATGCAGAGATGGGGACAGAGATCGCACCTGACCTGTGTGTCTGATAATTTCGTGTAAAACTGCGCTTCATGCATACGAGGTAAGTTACAAATTTTTCAGATGCCTTCATAAACATTCGGGCGATACCGGCGTTATCCTTTAAATGGAATATACGATGAAATCTTTAATCCCAGCCAGGATGCATGCAGCAATTCTGCAACGAAAAGCAATCACCTTCTGGTTCATTGTAATTATCTTTGCGTCAGGAAATTTGTATAGTATTAACAGCCAATATAATAAAACAATTATGAACGAAAACAGAAGTGAGGTAACCACCTTTGCAAGCGGGTGTTTCTGGTGCACGGAAGCAATATTTGACAGGGTGAAAGGTGTTGTTTCAGTTGTTTCCGGGTATTCCGGCGGCGAAGTTGTTAACCCTTCATACAAAGAGGTTTGCAATGGTAATACCGGTCATGCGGAAGCCATTCAGGTCACCTTTAACCCGGACGAGGTATCGTATGTTGAACTCCTGGAAATTTTCTTCAAGACCCATGATCCGACTACGCTGAACCGACAGGGTGCCGATGTGGGGACCCAATACCGGTCCGCTATCTTTTACCATACTCCCAGTCAACGTGAACAGGCTGTTAAGATCATTGATGCACTGAACAGTGAAAAGATCTGGAAAGATCCGATCGTCACAGAGGTTACCGCCTTCAGCAACTTTTATCCTGCGGAAGATTACCACCAGGAGTATTTTGACAACAACGGCGACCAGGGGTATTGCAGGATGGTGATCCAGCCCAAAGTGGAGAAATTTGAAAAGGTATTCCGCGATAAGCTGAAATAGCATCATCAGAACGATCCCTTTTACAGGAAAATCCTGACCGCAGCAGGCTTTTGGTCCGAAAAATCCAGTAATAAGGCTCGGAGAAGCTGTCGTTCAGGCTTGATAGGAGGGTTTACGACCCGAATACTTTCACACGATAAATATATTTCGAATGGCCGGCAAAAATGCCATATCCGTTTTTAATATTGCTGTAGATCAGCACCGGTTCTGAAAACGGGTCGCCGTTTGATTCCCTGTACTCCTGGACAGACCGTCTGTACATGTAACTGTCACGGTTCAATGAGATCAGCTCAATAATATATTCCTGGTCCCTGCTGGCCTCCCAGTCCCTAAAATCCAGCTTCAGCTTATAGGTCTGTCCGTCGATCAGCTCATCGGTAAAACGTGCAACACCATAGTATTCCTCACTCTTCTCTGCAACCGGATCATCGATCGTGTAATTGATTTCCCGCCTGTAAATGTAATGAATGGTGGAATCCGTATAATCATACTCCTTGCTATATCCGTAAAGCGATAACTGGTAATAGTTGGCGACACCGGGGGGGTCCTTGAAGGTAAACTCCAGTATCCCTTCAATATTACCCGTAGAAGGTGCTTCGCCCCATTCGTAATGTCTTTTGTAAAAGTAAGCGGAATCTGTCACCCTCACACTGGCATTTATAACAGGCACATCCGCGGGCACGACCCCCTCCGCAATCAGCGGTGTATTGAAACCCGGAGCTGACACTTCAATCGAATAATTTTCATTCTTCTTCGGAAGATATTGATTGGAGCGATAATACCCATCTGCATCCTGCGTACGGATGGTATCAATTGGCGTGGAATCTTTAAAAAGAAAGATCTCCGCATCGCTCACCAGCTTCAGTTCGGCATTGTCGAGAACCGACAAGCTTTTGCTTACCTGGAATTCCCAGGTGCTGTCGGGAACGAAAAAACAGTTGACCACCAGTTGCGATGGACGCAGTGGAAATTCATCGATCTTTTCTGTTGTTTCGCATGAAGGCGCTATGAAAAGGAGCAGCATTGCGAGCGGAAGGGTTATGAAGATATGGAGGTATTTTTTCATGATGCGGTCTTGATCTGATTAAAAATTGAAGCTGTAGGTGGCCGACGGAATGAAGGGAAAAATACTGACCCTGCGCAAAGCCCTGCTTCCGCGGTCATCACGCCCGATATAATAGTAAAACGGATTTTTACGGTTGTAGGCATTGTACACACCCAGGGTCCAGGCCGACGTTCCCCAGCGGGTCTTTTTTGTCTTCATGAAGCTGAGATCGAGCCGGTGGTAATTAGCTGCACGAATCGAATTCCTCCCATCGACATGCTCTAATTCCTGATTAAAATTAGTATTGGTGGTCGGTCTGTTCTGGTCAAAATAATAGTTCGGATCATTGGTAAAGAAATAGTCTCCGCCATACATGTTATCGGAAGTTCCAAAATAGCGTTCTGTTGGCAAAGTATGTGCAGTACCAGTACCGTAAACCCAGCTGGCGGAGAAATCCCACCGCTCATCCAGCGGAAAGGTCAACACCACCGAAACATCATGCCGCCTGTCGTATTTATAGGGAAAAACCGCTCCCTGGTTCAGCGTTTCAAACTGCCGGTTGGTCCAGGAAAGGGTATAACCGATCCATCCCGTCATCGTTCCCAATTTCTTCTCCAGGAAAAGCTCTCCGCCGTACGACCAGCCCTTTCCGCTCTCCACCTTATCCTCCCATCCCGTACTGGATCCCATAAACGATGCGCCGTCGCGGTATTCAATCAGGTTGTCCATGGTCTTATAATACCCCTCGACAGAAACCAGGTACATATCGGTAAAATTTTTGGAGATTCCCAGTGCTACCTGGTGCGAGCGCTGTGGCTTGATCTGGTCCGTTGCCGGAACCCACAGGTCGGTGGGCAGTCCGATGTTGTTATTGGTAAGCAGGTGGATATACTGCTGCATCATGGCGTAAGAAGTTTTCAGTGACAATGTTTCGCTCAGCAGGTACCTGAAAGCAAGTCTGGGCTGCAGGGAGTGGTAGTACTTCCGGTTCACCAGGAAACCGGAATAGTGCAGTCCTGCATTGGCTTTCAGGCGGTTGGAAATTTTATAGTCATCCTCAATGTACATGTAAAATTCACTTGCCTTCACATGGTCCTCTCCAAGGATGGTGTCGAGGTCCCCGATCTCCTCATTCTTGATCTGGTAGACAGAAGCCCCGGGCTTGAAGGTATGGTAGATATAATTGGCCCCGAACCTGACGTAGTGGTCGGCTGCCGGCAGGTAATCAAAATCGATCTTGGCCGCAACATCTTCGATCCCGGAGAGAAAATTCAGTGAATTGACCTCGTTCGTGACCCCGTCAGCTGTTTCAACAATATCTTCGGTATAGTTCCTCACCTCATAATCGTAATTGCTGTAGGTCAGCGACGTATTGCTGAACAATTTACTGGTAAACTGATGGTTCCACCTTAAGGCGGAGGTCAGGTTTCCCCAGCCGAGATTGGACCTGGCCTCGTTGGTGTACAGGATACCGTCGTAAAGGTAGCTGTACGGATCCTGGTTCTGGTAGAACCTGTCTTCACCCGAATAGACGCTGAAGTAGAGGTGGTCCTTGCTGGAGAAGCGATGGTTGATCTTGGCGTTCAGGTCATAAAAATAGTAGCCGGTGGTACTGTATTCATCACCGCCTGCGATCTCGCGGATCAGCGGCTGAGCAAGCAGATCCAGGTAGGTTCTTCGCGCAGAGATGATAAACGACGTCCGGTCTTTGATGATCGGTCCCTCCAGCGTAAGCTTCGATGCGATCAGTCCGACGGACCCGCTGCCCTTGAACTCCTTCAGGTTACCCTCCTTGAGACTGATATCCAGGACGGAAGATGAGCGGCCGCCATAACGGGCCGGAAAACCACCCTTGATCAGTTTTACATTGTTAATGGCATCGGCATTGAACACCGAGAAGAAACCAAACAGGTGCGATGCATTGTATACCGGTGTGCCATCCAGCAGTATCAGGTTCTGATCCGGTCCGCCGCCACGCACATACAATCCGCTGGCCCCTTCAGTACCCGACTGCACCCCCGGCAGCAGCTGGATCGCCTTGATCACATCCACCTCACCAAGCAGGGCTGGCACCTTTTTGATGCTCTCAACAGAGATATCGATGGCGCTCATCTGGGTTGATTTGACCGATTGACTGGTTGTTGCGGTGATTTGCACCTCTTCCAGGCCGATTGATGGCTCCAGGCCGATCATCAGCTCCACATCATGGCGCAGGTCAATCTCCCTGACCTCTGCCTGGTAACCGACATAACTGAAGATGATTTCGTACGTACCCTGCGGCATCGTGAGGCTAAAAAACCCGTAATTGTTGGATGCAGTACCATCGAGGTTCTCTTCGCTGAAGATATTGGCACCGATTAGCTTTTCACCGGTCTGTGCATCCTGGATATAACCACTGATGGTATGGTTCTGTGCCAGCAGGGGAGGGGTGCAGAAAAGTCCAAGGAGCAGGTACAAAGCTATCGCTTGCTGTTGTTTCATTTGCATGGCTTTTTTTTCATAACGTATGATTAAGTTCATTGATTGCAGGAAGTGTCCATTTTTCCTACATCAGATGCAAAATTAACCAAGAAAACGGCAATACAGCAGGTCAGCTTTCCGGATTACAAATATTATTTTTTAATGGCATAGCCCATCATGGCATTTCCGCGGCGGACATACAGGATGC
>JAGYMF010000096.1 GCA_018400695.1 Bacteroidales bacterium
CATTATTTTTGATGCCTTTTTATGTGGAAAAGATTTATGCTTCGTTCAGGATTATAAAAGTAACAAACAAGGGGATAAAGTATTGGCAACCAACTCTCTGAACATACTCTTTTCTTTTTTGATTAGGTTTATTTCCTTTAGTTAATTACTCTCAATACCTATATCACTTATTTGTGACGGAAGGGATAACAAAAAGGGGAAACCTCCATTTTTCCCTGGAGTTATACCCCAGATATTCTGATGTCCATTTCTGGTTTCATTTTCAAAATCCCAGCCGGCATTAGTATATGTTGACTCCCTCATCATATCCCCTCTATTAACAAATGTAACTGTCTCGTCACATACAATTTGTCCCGGAGCATCACTGTTTACAAAATTCCCTGTAAAAACTCCTCCACTATTATAACCAATAAACTTTTTACAGGCAGATCCCTTAGAATATAATTTTCCGGCAGAATAGCAATAACGGATATCTGTGTCCAAAAGGCTGTACCCACAAAATGACCCGTAATATTTTCCATTATCACCAATGTAAACTTCACTTTGGCTATAGCAATTATATATTCTGCTTCCACCTGTGATAAATCCGACAAAACCACCTATGCATTGCAAACCGGAGACCGAACCATTACTATAACTTCTGCCAATAGTAACAGATTTTGCATTTCCTATAAAACCACCTGCCGGACCTTTCATTGTATTGGAAACATTAGCTATACTGAAACATTCACTTATACCCCCGGATGAGTAAAAACCAACCAGCCCGCCAACACCTGAAATCAATGTAAAAACATTACCGGATGAGCTGACTTTACCAATAAAAAAGCAACGGTCCATAAAGAGGTAATCGGAACGGCCAACCAAACCACCGCAAGCATATCCTGTTGAGTTAATTTCACCTGATGCAGAACAATTGTACATTGATGTGTATTGAATGGCGTTTGTATTCTTCATCCATCCAACCAAACCGCCGGTAAAATTATCCCCGGAAACTGATCCTTCGCTATTGCAATTACTAATTGATGAAGAAACCGCACAACCGACAAGTGAACCAATTCCATGTGCAGTCGAACTTATCTGAACAAAAGTAAGATTCAAATTTGCAATCGTGGACCCATAAATATAACCGAACAACCCCTGGTAGCAAGAATTACTATAAATAGTAAGATTGCTGATGGTATAGTTCTGTCCGTCATAATGGCTCCGAAAAGGACTGTCAATTGTTCCAATTGGTTCCCAGCCCCTCCCGGCATTGTAATAACTACCCCCTGTAAGGCATGCTGCCTTAAGGTCAATATCCGCCTCCTGTCGGAAATAGTACTTATTCCCATCATCATTACAATAATACCTAACATTATAGAGATGTTGTGGAGTAGTAATAAGATATGGATTGTTCCTGGTTCCGTCTCCTCCTGCAAAGTGAGTTAATTTAATGCTGTCATCCGTCTGAAAAAGCCCGGTGGATCTGGTAAAGAGTCCTCTATGCGTTTTGTGCTTAACAGTACTTATCGGTAGTTTTCTGCCGGTTAATTGTATTTCAGGAACAGTATATGAAAATTGTAAAAACGGAGTTTCTTCTTTTCTCCTGTTATCATCAATTGGTAATAAACCCGACTTGCCCGTAATAACAAAGATTATTTCAATCAGTGCTACTATACTAAAAATAATGATATTAATTTTCACAACTAAAAACCAAACAAAATGTTTGGATATAACCCGATTTATACCTTATCCATAGTTAATCCATATATTTGAACTGAACAGAATTGGATAATCAGCCTGCCACCTTTACCATATAAATAAAGTATGGCTTTCCTGCCTGTAAAGCTGTTATTTAAATACCCGATAAAACAATCGTAAAAACTACAAGACTTGCAATGACCTATATTGCATTTGTTATAATATTGGCATTGATTGATAAAGGCAGTCAACGATACTCCGTACCTGACAATAACTGCCTGTAAGAAAAACTATAGAGATGAGTGTATCTCCTTGAATTATTTCTGAAGTGTCTGAAATCGTTAGCCTACACATCGATAGGATTTTGGATGTAGAATCGCAGTTGGGGAGCAATCAGTGCAACAGAAATCACCAACGATCAGCGCTAATTTCAGGCTTTGTGCAGGTAGATCTCCACAACAGCCCCACGGGTCTCCTTGTTGCGTATAGATAGCTTCCCCTGATGTGCATGAACAATCAGATTTGCGAAGGGTAGACTCAGGCCCATGTTCAGGTCCACATGGTTATCCGTTGTGAAAATATCCATCTCCTTTCCTGCAATACCTTCCGGGAATCCCGGCCCCTGGTCTGCCACTGTCAGCAGATGGTACTTCTCTGTATCCTGGTAGCCAACGGACACAACGGTACCTTTTCCGGTATGTTTAACTGCATTACCCAAAACGATCGCAAACGTTTTCTCCAGCAGCGCTGCATCCCCGCGAGTTAATGCCTTCTGATGCCCCGGCTTCCAATGTACCTGCAGCTGCTTCTCCTGAATTTTATTCCCCAGACCCTCTATCTCCTTGTCAACCAAAGCTATCAGGTTAAATATCACCATGTCCAGCTGTTTCTTCTCCAGAAAGAGATTAGTGATGTCCAGTGCCATAAACGAAAACTCCTCCAGCCGTTTGATAGCTTGATCGATCATATCGTGATATACCTCGAAATCGGGATTGGTGTTTGAACTTCTTATAATGTCAAAAAAGCCCCGGAGCCCGTGTAACGGTGTCCGTATCTCATGCGAGATGATCGCCAGGAATCCCCTCTTTGCCTTGTCAAGCACCATCAGCTGCTTGTTGGCATCCTTCAACTCCTTTACGACCTGCTCCAACTGCTCTGTCCGCTCCAGCACCTTCTCCTCCAGCACCACGTTCATATTGTTGAGATAATCCCTGCTCCTCTTCAGCTCCACCTGCGTCCGCACCCGTTCAACCAGCTCCAGACAGTCGAACGGCTTGGTGATATAATCCTGTCCGCCCATCCTGAACCCCCTCACCACATCCTCCTTTGCATTCATCGCCGTCAGGAAAATCACCGGTACCCCGTCGTAATCCCGTATCTCCCTGATCTGTTCACAGAGCTCCAGTCCGTTCATCCCCGGCATCATGATATCCAGCAGCAATAGGTCGAACTTGTCATCTTTCAGCACCTCCAGCGCCGCCGGACCCGACTCCGCCATGGCCAGACGAAATCCCTGCTCCCTCAGGCATCCACCGATCACCTCCAGGTTTTTCCTGTTATCGTCCACCACCAGCACGCTGGCCGGCTGTTTCATCATACTCTCATTCAATGCGTTATTCTTATTCATTCTAATTGCTGTTTGTATTATGTCAACACGTTTAAAAACTCCTGTCTTCCAACCCATCGATCGATTATTTCCTGCTACCTTTCCTGAAAACTTTCCTTCCTGCATTTCCCTTTTCCATGAGTCCCCGTAGCTGCTCCACCATCTGCGGGAAGGCCTCCACTGCAGCCCCTATCTTCTCCAGGTCGAACAGCTTCAGGCTCTCCATGAGGTGTGCCACATAACGCTCCAGGGAAGGTACTGCAACCCTGTCCGCCAGATCGCTAAGGACATCTGCAAAACTTTCTATCCTAAAAAGCACCAACCTGTTACCGATCTCCTTCCACTGCTCTGTTACCGGTCCCTCCAGCTCCGCAATCAGCTCCGGCAAGCGGCCGGCCACCTCTTCCGTTAGCCTTGGGGGATCGTCCAATGGGACCTTTGTAGCAATATTTCCGGTAAAATCCTCTTTACTTCCCCTGGACTCCTTCACCGTGTACTGCATGAATCTGCCCAGCACGCTGAAGAGCTCCCGGCGGCGCACCGGCTTAAAAAGGTACCCGTCGAACAGTCCCATCTCCCGGAGTTGATCGTCGCTTACCACCATAGCAGTGCAGGCAATGATCTTCACATCAGCGAGTCGCTCCATGCCCCTGATCTGCTTCGCCACTTCATACCCATCCATTCCCGGCATACGGATATCAAGCAATATCAAATCGGGGGTGACAGTTTCCAGGAGGCTGAGTGCAATCTCCCCACTACTGGCACGAACCAGTTCAAGACCCGATTCACTGAGCAGCGCCTCCATAGCATCGAGGTTCGAAACTACATCGTCAACCATCAGGAGGGTATTGCTGTTAAACAGAATATCCTCTTTGATCGAAGGGAATACACTAACGAACTCACTCTCATCGCCCATTTCCACACCGGGAATACGCACCATGAAACGGGAGCCCTCACCCACCCTGCTCTCCACTGTAAGGGAGCCATCCATCTGCTCGATCAGCCGCTTGCAGATCGAGAGGCCGAGGCCGGCACCTTCATAGTCTCTGTTCGACTGACCCGACTGCTGTATAAAAGGTTCAAAGATCATCTGCAGGTCGCTCTCTGGAATCCCGATTCCAGTATCGGCGACATCGATCTGCAACTCGCCGACCGATCCTCTCTCAGGAATGTAGTTAACCGTTAAAATCACTTTGCCGTGGTGGGTGAACTTGATAGCATTACCCACCAGGTTAAAAATCACCTGCTTGATTCGCACTTCGTCGAGCACCACCACCGGTGGCACAGCCTCGTCCAGCTCAATACAGAAGTTGATCCCTTTGATTTTCGACTGCTCCAGAAAGAGAACATGTATATCTTCGATCATTATCGAGAGTGCTGAGGGACGGGGGGTGATGGTCATCCTTCCTGCCTCGATCTTCGAGAGGTCGAGGATATCGTTCAGCAGTGAGAGCAGGAGACTCCCAGAGGAGAGGATGGAGCGTACCATTTTCTGTTGTCTTCCGGTCTGCAGCTCACGGGCGAGCGCCTCGCTGAAGCCGAGAACGGCGTTCATCGGGGTACGTATTTCGTGACTCATATTCGCCAGGAAGCGGCTCTTCGCCTCGTTGGCCTCATTGGCCCTGTCGCGCTCATTCTCGAGCGACGCCTCCATAAACTTCCGCTCGAATGTATTGGCGATGATACCGGAGACCGTGCGGAGCAGCTCCAGCTCGGAGGGTGACCACTCCTTGTTCCGCATGCACTCGTCGAATCCGATATAGCCAAGGAAGCGGCCCTGGCCCAGGAGCGGATAAATAATAATCGACTTAACCCCCTGCGGCTCCAGGATGTCGTACAGGTCGGCCGGCAGGTTGGCGATATTCTCCGAATAGATCCGGCCCTCGGCACCCAGCAGCAGCTTCTTCGCAGAGGGGACAACCTCATAGGGCACATCCTGCAGTTCATCGATCTGCGGACCGATACCCACGTTGCACCACTCGTAGGTGTTGTTACAGAAGAGTCCGTCGGCCGTATCCTCAAAGATATAGACCCGGCTCACGCCGGTGTGCTCGCCGATCTGCTGCAGCGCCCTGTTGATCCGCACGGGGAACTCCTCCAGGGCATTCAGATCGAGTGCCATCTCCGACAGCAGCTCCTGTTGCCGCAAGCTGTGCTGCAGATCAAACTCGATCTTCTTCTTATGGTTGATATCCATGTGTGTGCCGACCGCCCTGACAGGTACACCCTTTGCATTGCGTTCCATCACCCGTCCGGTATCGAGCACCCACAGCCAGTCGCCACTTTTCTTCCTAAGCCGGTGCTCTGTCTGGTATATCTTTGTCTTACCGCTGATATGGTTATCAAGTACCTCCATCACCGTCTCCCAGTCGTCGGGGTGGACAAGCTTCTTCCACGAATCCACATGCGGCTCAAAATCTCCCGGATTATAGCCCAGCATCTCGTAGAACCTGTAGTTAAACCAAACCTCTCCCGTAACGATATTCCAGTCCCACAATCCCGCCTGGCTCCCCTGCAGAGCCATCTCCAGCCTGTTAGTATGATCGCCCGCAGTAAACTTCATGTTTTCATTACCATAGGAATCGCTATTATTCTTTACATTCATCGACAACAATTAATCAGCCTTAAATTAATACATACGCAAAAAGCACACTGATTGTTTCATTTTACAGCTGTGCAGTTTTTTTAAAATATCGAATCCTGGTTTTCTTTTTCTACTTCAAAAAATTTGATGTACAAGTAGAATATTGAAAGATCTCTACATTTTTTTTATTCTAACTTTTACTTTGATGGTTACCGGATAGAAAGAGGTTGAAAAACACCAGGCCCATGAGTTCATTCATGGCAGATGTCATAATGTTAATATTTCTCGTTGAAGGTAACCATCGGCACATTGAATCTGACGTTGTAATTCTACAGGCAAAATTTACCGGAGCTGCTGTTGGTCTGTGGCCAAATTCCCGATAAATTTTCATAGCCCTTATCATGCTCATAGCATCAGTCACTATAATAACCCTGGACATTATTCCGAATTTCCCCGTAAATCGGGATGCGCCTCTCCACATAGTTTCTGCGTGATCCAATGTGTATATCCGGATAGAATCGGCTCCCAACTGTACAGCAGCCTCAACGATGATTACGGATTCACATGCGAGTCCCCTGCCGTCATGCCCAAAAGTTACCAGGTAACTATTTGAGAACATCTCATGAATCCTGACCGCTTCCGCCAGTCTGCCGAGAGATATGTGATCTATTTTACTTATAGGAGGAGAGGTGGAATCACAATGGTTACATTCTACAGGCAAAATTATATAGATAATTGTATCTGCTGGATTAAATCCAAGGGTATCAAAAACCGGATACTTGTTATCTAAAAATCCGGTAAGTAATACTGGTACCGGTTTTGTGGTAATCGTGAAA
>JAGYMF010000097.1 GCA_018400695.1 Bacteroidales bacterium
TACCCGGCAACACATACGACCCCGGATGCTATGCAGATCAACAAATATCTCAGGGAGATGGTCGATAGTGGGTGTGATTACTGCTTCATGGAGGTCTCTTCCCATGCTGTCAGTCAGCACCGTACCGACGGATTAACCTTCAGGGGCGGGGTGTTTACCAACCTGACCCATGACCACCTCGATTACCATAAGGATTTCAGGGAGTACCTGGAGGCGAAAAAAACTTTTTTTGATCAGCTGCCGCAGAATGCCTTTGCGCTGACCAATGCAGATGACAGGAACGGAATGGTAATGGTACAGAACTGCCGGGCTGAAATACACCGGTATGCACTGGGAAAGATCGCCGGTTTTCATGGCAGGGTCCTCGAACCGCATTTTGAGGGTATGCGGATGCTGATCAATGATAAAGAGGTGTGGGTAAGGCTGACGGGGAGATTTAATGCGTCCAATATCCTCGCAGTATACGGAGTGTCGCTGCTGTTGGGACATGATGAGATGCAGGTGCTCGAAGCATTGAGCAATGCTGCATCCGTGGATGGACGGTTTGAGATCATAAAGGGAGCTGCCGGAACGATTGGGATTATCGACTATGCACATACAGACGACGCATTAAAGAATGTGCTGGAGACGATCCATGAGGTGAACCGCGAAGGAAGGGAAATCATCACCGTAGCAGGCGCCGGGGGGGACCGCGACAACTCCAAGCGCCCTAAAATGGGCGCTGTGGCTATCAACTACAGTAAAAAGGTGATCCTTACCTCCGATAATCCGCGTTCAGAAGACCCCAACATGATTATGGACCAGATGGAGAAGGGGATGCCGGCAGACCGGTTGGGTGATGTATTGAAAATCGCTGACCGGGAGGAGGCGATTAAAACCGCATGCATGCTGGCCGGTCCTGCATCGGTGATCCTGGTGGCTGGCAAGGGACATGAGAAGTACCAGGAGACAGGGGGAATTAAACGGCATTTTGACGACAAGGAGGTTGTTACTAAATATTTAAAGTAAAAAACTATGCTGTATCATCTGTTCGATTACCTGAATCAGTCTTTTGATATTCCCGGAGCGGGGATGTTCCGGTATATCTCGTTCAGGGCGTCGATGACAGTGATCACTTCGCTGCTGATCTCCCTGTTTATCGGTAAACGGATCATCACTTTCCTGCGGCGGAAACAGATCGGCGAGTCGGTAAGGGACCTCGGACTTGAAGGACAGATGAGCAAGGAGGGAACACCAACGATGGGAGGGATTATCATTATTGCCTCCATCGTTGTGCCGGTGCTCCTGTTCGGAAAGCTCAACAATGTATATATCATTCTTATGCTCATCAGTACCGTTTGGCTGGGTATGATCGGTTTTCTGGATGATTATATCAAGGTATTCAAAAAAAATAAGGAGGGACTACGGGGTAAATTTAAGATTATTGGTCAGATCGGACTGGGACTGATCGTTGGGGTGACATTCCTTTTGAGCGATGATGTGGTTATCCGTGAGAGGATCCCGGTGGCGGAGGCCTCACCAACCGAACAGGCCAACCTTCCAACCGTAACTACAACCGATGGACTGGAGTATTTTGTCCGTGACCATAAAACGCCGCTGACCACCATTCCCTTTGTGAAGAACAATGAATTCAACTATACCTGGCTGGCATGGTTTGCCGGGAAACATGCAGACAAGATCGTCTGGGTCATTTTTGTTCTCGTAGTGATTTTTATCGTAACGGCTGTCTCCAATGGGGCCAACCTGACCGATGGATTGGATGGACTGGCTACCGGGTCGGCGGCAATTATCGGAACGACACTGGGTATCCTGGCATATGTTTCGGGGAACGCAATCTTCGCTGACTATCTGAATATCATGTATATACCCGATGCCGGCGAACTGATGATCTTTGCTGCTGCAATGATCGGTGCTACCATCGGCTTTCTTTGGTACAATTCATTCCCTGCACAGGTTTTTATGGGCGATACCGGAAGCCTGGCACTCGGAGGGATCATTGCTGTATTTGCCATCGTGATCAGGAAGGAGCTGTTGATCCCCATTCTCTGCGGAATCTACCTTTTTGAGAGTGTGTCGGTTATACTTCAGGTTGGATGGTTCAAGCATACAAGAAGAAAGTTTGGTACTGGAAGGCGCATTTTCCTGATGGCACCGGCACACCACCATTATCAGAAGATGGGATACCCGGAGGCGAAGATCGTTATTCGTTTCTGGATTATCGGGCTGCTGCTGGCCGTGATAACGATCGTAACATTAAAAATAAGATAACATAGTATATGGAGAAGAGAAAACGAATAGTGATCCTTGGAGCTGGTGAGAGTGGTACCGGCTCAGCAATTCTTGCAAAACAACAGGGATTCGATGTATTTGTGTCCGATTCGGGAAAGATCAATCCGAAATACAAGGAGATGCTCAACGATCACCAGATCCTCTACGAGGGGAACGGGCATACCGAACGCCAGATCCTGAATGCTGATGAGATCATTAAGAGTCCCGGGATACCTGAAAGTGCTCCTATCATGCGGTCCATCAGGAAGAAAGGGCTGTATGTGATCTCGGAGATTGAATTCGCAGGCAGGTATACCCGGGCGAAGAAGATCTGTGTTACAGGAAGTAACGGGAAAACCACTACCACTTCACTGATCCACCATATGCTGCGAAAGGCGGGACTGAATATCGGGATCGCAGGCAATGTAGGCCGCAGTTTCGCCCTGCAGGTGGCCGAAGAGGATTATGATTACTATGTACTGGAGCTTAGCAGCTTTCAACTTGACGGTATGTATGAGTTCAAAGCTGATATTGCGATTCTGCTGAATATCACGGCTGACCATATGGATCGGTACGATTACAATATGCAGAACTACGTCGACTCAAAATTCAGGATCACGCAGAACCTGACCGAGGAGGACTATTTTGTCTTTTGTTCCGACGATGAGATCACGGTAAAGGAGCTGGAGAAGATTGTGTCACGTGCTGTACAGCTTCCCTATGCGTATGAAAAAAAGGAGGATGATGTGGCCTGGGTGGACAAGCAGGAGAAGATGCGTATTGAATTTGACGATGTGGATTTTTCCATGTCAGTGCATGAGCTTTCCATGAAGGGAAGGCATAATACTTATAACAGCATGGCTGCTGGTATCGCAGGAAATGTGCTGAAGATCAGGAATGATGTGATTCGTGAAGCACTGATGGATTTTCAGGGGATTGAACACCGGTTGGAGCAGCTGAACAAGGTGCATGGTATCTATTTTATCAACGATTCAAAAGCGACCAATGTTAACTCGACCTGGTATGCCCTGGAGAGTATCAGCGGAGGGATCGTCTGGATTGCCGGTGGTGTGGATAAGGGAAACAATTATGCTGAATTGTACGATCTCGTAGCCAATAAGGTCAGGGCCATCGTATGCCTGGGAAAGGATAACCAGCGCCTGGTAGACGCATTCAGTGACAAGGTGGAGACCATTGTGGAAACATCAGCAATGGCAGAGGCGGTGAAATCTGCCTACTACCTGGCATCAAAAGATGATACGGTTCTGCTCTCACCGGCATGTGCCAGTTTTGACCTGTTTGAGAGCTATGAAGACAGGGGAAGGAAATTTAAGGAGGCTGTACGCGAATTGTAAGTGAGGCAATATTGAAAGTGTATAATTATAAATGACTGCATTGAAATATATACGGGGTGACAGGGTGATCTGGACAGTGATCATCATACTCAGTGTGGTATCATTGCTGTCGGTATACAGCTCAACCGGCTCCCTGGCGTATAAAAAGGTTTCGGGCGATACCATGTATTACCTGTTCAGACAGTTCAAGTACATTGTGCTCGGGCTGGCGGTGGTGGTCTTTTTTCAGGTCATCCCTTACCGTGCCTTCAACAAGCTGTCAGTTCTGTTCCTGTTTGTTGCTGTAGTACTATTGTTCATTACATTGATCAGGGGTCAGGAGATCAATGATGCCAATCGCTGGCTTGTCATCCCCGGGACAAACAATACCTTTCAACCCTCGGAATTTGCAAAATTTGCATTGATCATGTACCTGGCAAGGATGCTGGCGATGAACCAGAACAGCATCGATAATTTCAAAGGAACGTTCTTCAGGATGGCAGGGGCCATCGCATTGGTTTGTATACTTATACTTCCTACGAACCTCTCCACGGCACTGATCATTTTTATCGTCTCTTTCATCCTGTTGTTCGTTGGACGGGTTCCATTCAAATACCTTGCTGCATTGGTGGGTGTTGGTGTGACAGGACTGGCGCTGTTCCTGTTGCTTTCTTCTGCCATGAGCAGGGAGGGGCGGATCGATACATGGAAAAACAGGATCGAACGGTATGTAACCGGTGAGGGGGACCAGTTTCAGGCCGACCAGGCAAAGGTGGCCATTGTGAGGGGAGGATTGCTCCCCAATGGTCCGGGTACCAGTACCCAGCGGATACTGCTGCCACACCCCTATTCTGACTTTATTTTTGCCATCATCATAGAAGAGTACGGATCGGTCATCGGGGGTGTCTTCCTCGTGTTCCTTTACCTGTGGCTCCTTTTCAGGACCGGGCTGATTGTACGCAAAACGAAAAGTACTTTCGGGGCATTCCTGGCGTTTGGTCTTGCTATGGGCCTGGTGTTCCAGGCATTTATCAATATGGGGGTGACGGTGGGACTACTGCCTGTTACCGGACAAACACTCCCACTGGTCAGCATGGGCGGTTCCTCCATGTTCTTTACCAGTATGGCACTGGGCATGATCCTCAGTGTAAGCTGGGGGGTGAGTAAGGAGGCAGAGGCAGAGGAGGCAGCAGTGCAGAATGCTGCCGGGGAAGCGCCAGTCAGTGATGGAGTTTCAGAAAGTGGGGACGCAGCATCGCAGACAGCTAACAAAACAGAAGAAAATATACAGCATGAAGTAACCAATGAATAGGGAGAAACCATATAGGATACTGATCGGTGGGGGCGGAACCGGAGGACATGTTTTCCCGGCGATCTCCATAGCCAACGCCTTGAACAGGGAGTTGGAGAATGCCGATTTTCTGTTTGTCGGAGCAAGGGGAAGGCTGGAGATGGAGAAGGTGCCTGAAGCTGGTTATGAGATTGTTGGATTACCAGTGGCTGGTTTTCAACGGAGAATATCCCTGGGAAATATTACCTTCTTCGGCAAATTGATGCACAGCATGATCCTTTCCAGCCGGTTGATCCGCTCTTTTAAACCCGATGTAACCATCGGTGTGGGCGGATATGCCAGCGGTCCGATCGTCAGGGCTGCTGCCAGGAGACACGTTCCGGTGCTGATCCAGGAGCAGAATTCGTATGCCGGCATGACCAACAGGCTGCTGGCACGTTCAGCTGCCAGAATTTGTGTCGCCTACAGTGGGATGGAGCGCTATTTTCCGAAAGAAAAAATCGTTCTCACCGGAAACCCGGTCCGCCAGGACCTGCTTCTTCCGGTGGGTGAAAAGGAGCGAAGCCTTGCCCATTTTGGACTGAAACCCGGAAAGAAGGTGGTTCTCCTGGTTGGCGGAAGCCTGGGAGCAAGAACGCTGAACGAGAGCGTTATCAGCAATATCGATGCAATTGCTGCATCAGATGTGCAGATGCTGTGGCAATCGGGACGCTATTACCATGGAAAGGCACAGCAGGTGCTGATGGAGCATGGTGCGGAGAATATAGTGTTGCTGCCTTTTATTAAAGAGATGAACAGGGCTTACCAGGCTGCCGACCTGGTTATCTCACGCGCCGGGGCGGGAACGATCTCCGAACTATGCCTGGTGGGCAAGCCGGTGATCCTGGTGCCTTCGCCCAATGTGGCTGAGGATCATCAGACCCGCAATGCGAAGGCACTGACTGACAAACAGGCAGGGGTACTTGTAAAAGATAATGAAGCGGTGAAAAGTCTGTTCCATACTGCCCTGGAGCTGTTGCACGACGAGCGGCAGATAACACTATTGTCGGAGAACATCAGGAAACTGGCAATCAGCGATGCATCAGCGAGGATCGCAGGAGAGGTTATAAAACTTTTGGAGGAAAAATGATTTGGAAGAACCTGGATAGCGTATATTTTATCGGGATAGGAGGGATCGGTATGAGCGCCCTGGCCCGCTTTTTCCGCAGCCGGGAAAAGAACGTGGCGGGGTATGACCGAACCTCGACAGCACTGACGGACCAGCTCAGCAGGGAGAAAATTGCCATACACTTTACCGACAGTCAGTCCGGAATTCCTAAGGAATTCAGGAACCCGGACCGTACCCTGGTGATCTATACCCCTGCCATTCCAGAGAAGAGTACAGAGCTGAATTATTTCAGAAACAATGGCTTCAGGGTGATCAAACGTGCAACTGCACTGGGCGAGCTGTTTAATGCCGGTCATGGTATCGCTGTTGCCGGAACACATGCCAAGACCTCCGTATCTACCATGCTGGCCTGTATCATGTCAGAATCCCCTACAGGATGCAACGCCTTCCTGGGAGGAATATCAAAGAACTTCAACAGCAACATGGTGATCCACCCCACTTCAGAAACGATCATCGCGGAGGCTGACGAATACGACCGCTCCTTCCTGGCACTGTATCCCGATATCGCAGTGATTACATCTATCGACAACGACCATATGGATATCTATGGGTCCAGGGAGCACCTGGTGTCCGCTTTTGAGACATTCGTCAGGCAGATCAGGGAGAAGGGGACCCTCATCATCAGATCGGGAATTGATAT
>JAGYMF010000098.1 GCA_018400695.1 Bacteroidales bacterium
CATTATAAAGCGAGTTACATCGAATACCGTTGAAAATTAACAATTATAATGAGATGAAAGAAAGAACTGCGGGGTTAGCAGGTATCCATGAGGCCCGGCCCCCGGAGGGGATGAAGAGATCCTCCGGAAAAGAGAAAGGAATAACGGGTTCCGATCCCTTTGGAATGTCAATGCCAAAACGTGGCAGGGGTCCGTAATGTCTTTAAAAGTATGATAAAAATCTTTTTGATTTTTCAATTCTTGATTCATATTCAGCGTTTCAACAAGCTGAATTTTTGCAAACAAAATGAAGGTATTTTTTTATTTTTTTAACTATAAATGATAAATCAATGGAATGTAACAAACGATTTTTTATGTGGAAGAACAGATTGTTACAAAATCTGTTTTTAGTGCTGCTTCTTTTCTCGACAAATGTGGCGTTTGCGCAGGTCGATGTAAGAGGAAAAGTGATGGATGCGACGGGAGAAACGCTTGTTGGTGTGAATGTGGTGGTGCAAGGTACACGACAGGGTACCATCACGGATGTGAACGGCGAATTCAACCTGTCAGTACCGAACTCCAACAGCACGCTCGTCTTTTCTTATGTCGGTTATCTGGAGCAGGTGGTTCCCCTGGAGGGGAGGACCTATCTGAATGTTACGATGGAGCAGGATACCGAGCAACTGGATGAAGTGATCGTAGTCGGTTACGGCACACAGAAAAAAGTGAGTATGACAGGTTCTGTGTCCCAGATCGAAAGCGACGATCTCATGGAGGCTCCTTCAGGTAACATCACGCAACAGCTGGCCGGTAAATTACCGGGTCTTAGCTCGCTGCAGACCTCCGGTCAGCCGGGATACGACAATGCCTCGATCAGGGTACGCGGACTTTCCACGCTGGGGAACAGTTCAGCCACGCTGATTGTGGATGGTGTGCAACGGAGTTTTGCCCAGCTGGACCCCAACGACATCGACAAGATCTCTATTTTGAAAGATGCCTCCGCGGCAGCTGTATACGGTGTTCAGGGTGCAGGCGGTGTGATTCTCGTCACCACCAAACGGGGAACGCAACAGGCACCCAAAATTACCTATACCGGGAAGGTCTCTTACAATCAGAATACCCTGTTCCCGGAATTCCTTGACGGTCCAGATTTCATCAAATATTACAACAAAGCCCTGGTGATGGACGGGAAAGATCCGATCTTCACGCAGAGTCTGTATGAAAAAGCCCTGAATGGTGATCCCGAAGGGAAAATTCAAAACACCGACTGGTTTGATGAGATCATGAAACCGGGTTCGTTCTCCACGCATCACAACATCAATGTGAACGGGGGAAATGAATCAACAAAATACTTCTTATCGGCTGGATACCTTTCTCAGGATGGTATCATTGACAACTTCGACTTTGAGCGTTACAATGTACGGTCGAATGTGGATGTGAACCTGAATCACGGATTCCGGCTGCAGCTTGATCTGGCAGCCCGTCAGGAAAATCGGAATTCAGGCTATTTCGGTGTCTCCAATCAGGCCTGGAACAACCCGGTGATGCTGGCATCGAAAGTATTTCCGTTTTTGCCTGCCAGCTATGACGGATTGCCAACGGTGGGACATTTTAATAAGAACAACACATTAAACCCCGTGGTTTACAACAATGTGGGATACAATAACTCCGTATTGAACATTCTGCAGTCTTCTGCCAAATTTGCCTGGGAGCTTCCCTGGGTGAAAGGTCTGGAGCTGGGAATTAAAATGAGTTACGATAAGGATTATACCACACAAAGGGCCTGGGCTGCTCCGTCCATGGTCAACAGTTATGACATTGCGACGAACAGCTATACGGAAGTGCTGACCAATCTGGGTGTAACGGCAGAAAATGAAGAAGCATTTACTCACGGAAACAGTCAGTTTTACCGTCGGACTTTACAGCCATCGATCAATTACGAGAACACCTTTGGCAAACATGATATTGCCGGATTATTCCTCTTTGAGGAGGCGTTGCAGGAAAGTGAGGGCCTTGGAGCTGTAGCAGTGGATTATGATGTAACGACCCTGCATGAGCTGGATATGGGAAATGATATCAAGGACAATAACGGCCGGCCCAATGTATGGGGGAGCAGCAGTGTTTTCAGACGTGCCGGTTTTGTCGGCAGGTTCAATTATGCGTATGATCACAAATACCTGCTTGAGTTAGCCGCCCGTTACGACGGATCTTCACGTTTCCCCCCGCACAACCGTTGGGGCTTTTTCCCGGCGGCATCTGCCGGATGGAGAATTTCCGAAGAGCCCTTTTTCAGCGATTTAAAAAATGTCATTGAGCACCTGAAACTTCGGGCTTCTGCCGGTATACTCGGGAATGACCTCAACGTAGGACAGTATGCTTATCTGAATATGATGAGAAGAAATCCGCCGACCATCTATATCGGCGATAAAGAGTATATCTCTGTATATACAGCCGGCGAGGTGAATCGTGATATCACCTGGGAAAAAACAGCCACCTACAATGTCGGTTTCGAATTGCTGCTTGACAGGGGTATTTTTGGAATGGAATTTGATTACTTTTACAAACATACCCGCGACATTTTGATCGGCGGTGGCAGTCTGTTCCCGCCATCCCTCGGAGGTAATTATCCGGGAACGGTAAATGGAGGAGAAGTGGGAAACCAGGGATTGGAACTGGTCCTGACGCATAACAATAAAATCGGTGCATTGTCCTATTCCGTCAAAGGGAACATGGGATGGTCACGGAACAAAATCCTGAAAATGAATGAAAGTCCGAATACCCCGGATTATCAGAAACGCACCGGAAGAAAGATGGGCGAGAAAATGGGATTCATTGCTTTAGGTCTTTATGAGGATGAAGAGCAGATCATGAATACCCCCACCTTGAGTCACCTGCAGAAGATCAGTCAGATCCGGCCCGGAGACATCATCTACGAGGACCTGAACGGAGATGGTAAGATCCAGAGTTCACAGGATTACACCTTCCTGGGGAACAGCAGCTTCCCGGAATTGATGTACGGACTTAACTTAGGTGCCGGATGGAGGAATTTTGATGCTTCCCTCTTTTTCCAGGGAGCCGCCATCCGCGACATGTTTTTGAGCGGTGTATACAATAACGGCGCGGTGGATGCCACCGTTTACACCCGTCCTTTCCATGGCAACGGAAACTCACCCCGGTTCCTGATAGAGGACAGCTGGACACCCGAGAACAAAGATGCTGAGTTTGCCCGTCTGACCACTGTTGCGGCCGAAGTGGGCAACTGTAACGGCTGGGCTTCATCCTGGTGGATGCGCGATGCTGATTACCTGCGGTTAAAGAATGCCCAGATCGCTTATACGGTGAACAGCGCCTACTTAAAAACAATGGGTGTGGACAATGTTCGTTTCAGCTTTACCGGATCCAACCTGATCACCTGGTCGGCCCTGAATCAGTATGGCATCGATCCGGAAGCACCTGAGATCAGCAACGGATATTATCCGCAGCAACGTACATATGAGTTTGGTCTAAGTGTAACATTTTAAAAGGAACAACAATGAAAATAAGTAAAATCAAATATCATTTACTCATTCTGTCCTCTGTTCTTCTGTTAGGAGCCTGCAGTGAGGAGTATCTCAATCCGGAACCCCGCAGCGTGTACACAGAAACAGAGATATGGAAGAATATGGAGAACACATATTTGTATATCAATGGTTTTTATAAACCCATTTATGAATACGGCCCTTACGGACGAAAATATGCCGGGGTGTCGTTGACTGACGGTTTCAGTGACATTGTAAAGTACAATCAACATGTGATGGGATCCAACGGCGGGGACGTGAACAAAACGATCCTGAATCCGATCATCAGTGCCAACGGTCCGGTCCTTTCCGATTATTCGTATGAATACAACCGGATCCGCCGCATCAATGAGTTCCTGTACGGGTTGGAAAATTATGTCACTTACAGCGAGGAGGACAAGCTCATCATGGAAGCTCAGGCCCGGTTCTTCCGGGGAATGCTGCACTTCAACCTGGTGAGAAGTCATGGCGGCATCATCATCCGGGATTACATCGACGGACCGGAGGAAGCTTTTAAAGCAAGAAGTTCAGAAAGTGATTGTTATGATTTCATCACCGACGAGCTGGATTTTGCTGCTGAAAACCTGCCCCGGGAATGGGAACCGGAGAGCTTGGGCCGTCTGACCCGAGGTGCCGTATATGGTTATAAATCAAGAGTCATGCTCTATGCCCAAAGATGGGAAGAAGCCGTTAAAGCGGCCGAAGAGGTGATCAAAGAAGAAAACATTTTATACGAGCTGGAGTCAGATTATGATCAGGTCTTTAAAACAAAAGACAGCAAAGAGGGAGTGCTTATTTACCGTTTTGGAGGTACCCTGGGCCACGAATTTCATCATTTGTACTGTCCGAAGGGTGATAAGAGCGAAGGCGTGATCGGTATTGCCGGACCAACGCTTGAGATGGTAGACTCTTACCGGATGGCCGACGGGAGTGAATTTGACCGGGATAATCCGGAGCATGCCGCCAATCCTTATGCCAACAGGGAACCCCGGTTTTATGCTTCCATCCTTTATAACGGTGCCCCGTGGAAGGGCCGTACCATTGAAACGTTTGTAGGCGGAACCGACGGTTTTGAACCTTATGGTGCACAACAGAGTTCCGGCGGAACGACAACAGGGTATTACATCCGTAAAATGATCGACGAGGATGCCCCGCTGGACGGAGTCAGCGACCAGACCTGGTATGAAGTGCGGTATGCTGAAGTGCTGCTGAATCATGCCGAAGCACTCAATGAGCTGGGAAGAGGTACAGAAGCTCTGGTATCGCTCAACAAAGTACGTCAGAGAGCACAGTTGCCGATTATCACGGTCACCGACCAGGAAGCATTGCGTGAGATCATTCGCGAAGAGCGGAAGATTGAGCTGGCCTTTGAAGGTCACCGCTACTGGGATCTGCGGCGCTGGAGAGAAGCCGTGGATGTACTTAACGGCGTGAGGATGCATGGGACCAAAATCACAAAAGAGGACGATTCACTGATCTATGAAACGGTCGAGTGTGATGATAAAGATCGCGTCTTTAAGGAGAGCTATTATAAATTGCCTGTTCCTCAAAGTGAGATAGACAATAATCCTTTATGCGAGCAAACACCGCTTTGGTAAAAATAAAACAGAATAATCATGAGAAAAAGAATAAATATTTTATTATCGTTGTGCGTATTCAGTTTAACCTTCCTGGTAACAGGATGTATGGAACCGGAAGAGTTGATTCCTACTGCGGGGAATAAACTGACTGCACTGACTTTCTTAACCTCTGATCTGATTGATACTCAGGTTACGGTAGACGAAACAGAAACAGATGATGTGATCGTCATAGAGGCCGATGTCAATGGTTTGAAAACCACTGATATGTCAAAAATTAACGTGTCGGTGAACATCCCGAACAATGCCCGGGTAGAACCTGCTTTTGCAGGACCGGTGGATTTGTCTGAACCCTACCATTTTGAAGTGGTTGGAGCCGACGGAGCCAGACAGGAATATGTCATTGAGGCAAACCTGAGCGTACAGTATCAGCACCGCACTTTATGGAAAAAAACAGCCACTGAACTGGGATTTACTAACCATAACAACGGTGCGGTAGGTTTCAGCGGCGATTATGTCGTGGTTCACGACAGGGGTGGATTCAAATACTTCAACATCTCTGACGGAGAAAAAGCCGGTGATGTCTCCATGGAAGGCATTGACTGGGGCAGTCTGCAAAGAACGGTGCCGCTGCATATGGCCACCGACGATGCCGGCAACATTGCTTCATGCAACTTTGGTGTTGCTGAAGGCGATGTGATCCACATGTACTGGTGGGAAGGGGTGGACGCAACACCCGAACTGCTGTTTGAATATGTATTTGACATCCCCGATGCACAGGTTGGAAGGAAGATCTATGTGCGGGGTGACATGACCGATCATGCATTCCTCTATCTGGGCATCTCCAAGCAAAACAAATTTTTGCAGTGGGAAATCAAAAACGGCGCAGTGGTGTCGGAAGAACCCAGAAGAGTGGATTACACCTGGGACTATACCATGGGGATCCAGGCCAGGATCGTGCCGACAGAGGTCGCCGAGAACAGCAACTACTTTTTGGCCCGCTATGAAGACGGAGTGGCCAAGGTGGCCATTACCTACATGGATGGTACAACCAACACACCCATTTATCAGTCGGAACATCATATCCAGAATGTGTATCACCAATGGCTGGGCGGAGGACATGCCTTCGACTATGCCGAAATGGACGGTGCCTACTACATTTTTATGCTTGAACAGAATGCCTTTAACTGGATGCGGGAAATTTTCGATGTCAGAAAAGTCATACTCCGGCCGGATGAGATCGATTCCATCATGGACCTGATCAAATTCCGGGCATGGAATGACTGGCTGAATTTCCCGATGGATCCCAATTTTGCAAGCAACGGGAATGTCACCGGTGAAGTGAAAGTGAAGGTCAGTGCCGACGGAAAATCTGCCTATGTTGCCTTCCTGTGCACAAACGGCGGAGTAGAATTGTGGGATATCTATTAATACAGACTGATTGATACAGAGAAGAGGGGAGAGGGAGGCTGAATGCCGGCAGTTGTTTTCCTGCCGGGCCATTATCCCGGGAGGCAGCAGCCGGAAGTTCAGTCCCCTCTTTCTCTTTCAAAAAATATTGCGTTAATTTTAAACAGATGAAACGA
>JAGYMF010000099.1 GCA_018400695.1 Bacteroidales bacterium
TGGCATTGGGTGTTCCACCACCGAAATGCAGCTGGGTCACCATCCGCTGCTTGCTGATCGGCCTGGCCGCTGTGAGGATCTCCTGTTTCAGGGCTTTCATATAGGCCTCCATTTCGCCGGTGCTTTTGAGGGTGCAGGCATTGCAGCCGCAGTAAAAGCAGATTTTCCGGCAGAAGGGGATGTGCACGTAGAGCCCGATGTGTGCCGGTTCCCAGCTGTTCGACCGGGCGAGAAGCATCTCGTAGCCGTCTGCGGTGATCTCCCCGGTGAAATGGTTGGCCGGGGGATAGCTTGTGTAGCGCGGAACGGCTACATTGTATTTGTTCAGTAATTCATTGCTGACATCCATGGGTATTCTGGTTTTTATTGCGATCGTGTTTTTGTTTTTTCTTTGTGTTCATTACCGGTACCGGGCAGACAGGTCCGGTGTAGTCGGGGTTTGTCAGTACATTTACGCGGTGGACTTTTGTCCTCCGTTTTGTTGTAAAAAGTTGTGCAAGGTATCTGGTCGGCAGCTGGATGTGGAGACCGTTTTCCCTCTTTTCCGGGACCACCAGCAGAATGATTGCCAGGGTGAGCAGTCCCATGAACACCTCCGCACCGAACAGTCCGCGGTACCCTGCCATCCCGGCCACCTTCCCGCTCAGCACGGCGATGGTGAGGCTGCTGAGATGTGTAATTACGATCTGCATGGTGAAGTCCGTCCCGGCGGCGCCCGGCCGTACCAGGTTCATGGACGATGTGTAGATGATCACTGAGGAGGCGCCATAGGCTCCCCAGAGCAGAAAGATCCCGCCATAGATCGCTGTCAGCGAAGGAACCGCCTTTCCTGCGATATGCCAGAAGAAGAGGGCTGCAGCGATGTTCAGCCCCGACTGGATGATCATGGCTCGCCGGGTGCCGGTTTTATGGATGATCACCCCGGCAAGAAGCGCGGAGGCAGTGGCGACCGAGGTGCCGGCGATACCCGACATAAACCCGATCTGTTTGATGTTGTACCCGAGGTCGACCAGGAACGGCTTCAGCATGGTCAGCACCCCGATCAGCCCCGAATAATAAAACACCAGCACCAGCACACGCCCGGGAATGCCCGGCATGCGGAAGAACCGCCCGATCTCCGGAAGGGTGACACGGTAACCCTGCTTCCTGGCAACGGTGCGGTCAACCTTGAAGAGTTTCAGGGGTATCAGGGCAAAAGCGACAAACCCGGCGAGCATGAACAGGAAAACGGACCACCCGAAAAAGCTGTAGGCGATCAGCAGCACCCCCGTGCCCAGCAGCGCCCCTACAAAGCTTCCTGCGGTCTGCATGCTGTTCCCCAGCGGCCGCTCCCCCTTGTTCAGGATCAGGATGGCGAAAGCGTCGGTGGCAATGTCCTGCGTGGCCGAGGCAACGAAGGCCACAACCATGAGCGCGACGATCAGCTTGAAGTCTGTCTCCAGGTTGAGGAACGCAATACCGATGATCACCACCGCATAGAAGAGCTCCGACAGTACGATCCACCGCTTGAGGTCACGCGAGTTCCGCGCGTGGTTATCCACCAGCGGCGCCCAGAGGAACTTGACGATCCAGGGGAGCTTCACCAGCTGCAGCAGTCCGATCGATTCCAGTGAGTAGTTTTCCTGGCGCATGATCACGGGGACCACGGTGGAGAAAAAACTCATCGGTACAGACTGTGCAATATACAGGCTGAAGAGTGTCGGGAATTTGGTCCAGTTTTTTGATTCCGCCATCAGAACGCATAGTTTATATTAAGACCGAAACGCACCGGTTTGCCCGTCTGAACATATTGGTTTCCAAGGGCCTGGAAATAGAATGACTGGTATTCCGTTCCCAGCAGGTTCTTTCCCCACAACCCAAACACCATGTCGCCGCGTACAAAGGATATCCGCATGTCCAGCAGTCCGTAATAATCTGTTGAATAGCTGTTTTCGATGTTCCAGAAAATCTCACCCATGCCCCTGTACAAAAGGTTCAGGTTGATCTTGTCCAGGACCTTGCTGTGGTTTAGCCTGAACGCTTTGTTCAGCTGCATGGTGAGTGTATGGCGGGGGACATAGGGGATGAAGTTCCCGGCGTGATCGGTTTCGGCGTCTACTTCATGCTCGGTAAATACTGCATGGGTGTATCCGTAGGAGATCACGGGGGAGAAGCCGTGGTACGGGATGCTTTTGAGGGTGACCTCACCGCCTTTGCTAACCGACCGTCCGGCATTTTTAAGGAGCGATCCGGGGGCGGGGGTGTTGTCCCTGTAGTAGGCCTGCTGGTAGATCTGCTGGTTCTTCCAGTCGATATAGAACAGCGACGCATCGGCATAGACGGTATTGCTGAACAGACCGGTCCGGATACCCGCTTCATAGTTCCAGCTGAACTCGGGATTAAAGAATAGGTCCTCCTCCTTATAGAAGGTGGAGTTGAATCCGCCGGTCTTGTACCCCTTGGCGATTACCCCGTAGACAGTGCTTCCCCCGAACCGGTAGGTAAGCGCCACCTTCGGCAGCACCTCTGTATAGGAGAGATCCGGGTAGATGGTATCGGTGACGTTGGAGGCATTGCCTGCCACCTCCATATCGTAGGTGTAATCGAGGATGTCCCGCTCAAAGTCGAGCCTGATCCCGGCGGTCAGTGACAGGTTTTTTACCAGCAGGTCACGGATGGTGGACTGGTGGAAGAGGGCCGCCCCGGTGATGTCGGTGTCGTACGCCTTTACCAGCTGCATGTTACGCTGGTACACGCTTACATCTACCTGCTTGTCGAACCGCTGTGTGAAGCCGTATGCGCCGAAGAGCCAGCCGAAGCGTTTCTCACTGGGGGAGCGGACGATCAGCTCCTGGGAGACCATGTGCTGCTGCTGCTCCTGCACCACGAAATAGGCCGAGTCGGCCGTGAAGTCCTGGTCGATCGACTGCCGGTCGTCCAGGAACTGGTAAGCCGTGGTGGCCTGTACCTCCACATGTTCACCCCGGTGGTTCAATACCAGCGCATCTGAAAAGAGTGACCGGTTATACGCGCTGGGCTGGTTGTAGCTGATCTCCTCCGGCACCCTCAGGGAGTCGTTGAGCAAAGCATAGGGGTATCCGCCCTCACGGCTGTTCTCGAAAGCAGCGATATGCTCAATGGTTGTCGTCTCACTGATCTTCCAGGCCAGCTTGCTCCTGAAGCCAACAGCGTTCGCCTGGTCTACCTCATCGTTCAGAAAGGTGTTGGTGTAGTAGCCCTCCCGGTGGTTGAAGTTCAGTGACAGGGAGTACCCGAAGTTGTCTCCCGCCATGTTGTAATGGCTTGCCGATCCGCCAATGACACCGTACGTTCCGGCATTGATCCCCAGCCTGGTGCCCTGGTATTCCAGCGGTGAGCGGGTTACGATGTTAATGATTCCCCCCATGGCATTTCTGCCATACAGGGTGCCCTGCGGACCCTTCAGGATCTCGATCCGCTCTACATCGAAAAAGTCGAACTGGTAGGAGGCTTTTTCAAAATAGGGGACATGGTCGACGTAGAGGCCCACCGACGGACTGTTGATGCGGGAACCGATCCCCCTGATGTAGACCGGCGAGGTGAGTTTTGAGCCATAGTCGGGCATGAAAAACCCGGGGGTAAGCGCGGTGATATCGGCCAGGGTGCTGACCCCTGTTTCGTCGATGCGTTTTGCTGAAAGCAGGGTTACCGAAGCGGGCATTCTCTTCAGGCTGAGGTTGTCTTTCGATGCCCGGATCTCTATCTCATCCAGGCTCAGCTCAGGGATATCGGTGCTGTCTGACAGCACAATGGCCTGTTGTGAAAAACTTTTGGGATGTGCGATAAGCAATACACTGAGTATTGCCAGGTACCTGATCGTCATAATACAATGTTATTAATGATGTGGGTGCTGCACGGAGGAACGCCCGGCTGACCGGCGTTCAGTGCAGGAAAAAAAGTTATGATTGCTGTAGTGATCAGGCAAGTGTGGGCGGGGGACGGCAGTAGAGGCTGCTGCAGAACCACGGACGGGAGATTTCCGGGTCCGGGTCCGGAAAGTGTTCCTTTACCATCCGGAATACCGGGGACGCAGGAACAGGTTCGGTGCCGACCGTGTAATTATCGTAGTAAAAGGTGTCTTTTTCTGAATGGCTTGTCTCCCCGGTATCCTCTTTGATGATCTGTTTGGCCGCAAGCCGAGAATCGTCTTCCGTCCCGGCATCCGCCTTCATTAGCGTATTTATGCCTATATAGGCGCCATAAAACATGGCGACCAACAGGTAAGGCAGGTAGGTGGAAAACAGTCCTATCGTAAACATTACTCTCCGGTTTCTGACTGCAAAATAAGGGAAAAATAGCGGTATTGTGCCATTGGGACCCCTCTATCTTTATTTATTTATAACTGTTCCATGTTACGTCACGAAAAAAATAATATAATAAGTTGTCCGTCAAGCAACCACCGAAAATCTGGTCATGGCATGCTTATTCAACCATGCGCAACTATTCCGGCACTGCTCAATTATCTTTGCTCAATGATGAGGGTTTAATATAAAAATATTATCTTGTTATTGTTTTTGTACCATACATGCTCCGGCCTGTGACGGTCGATCAAAAGTTACAGATCATGGATAATTATGAAATTGTCGGTAACACCAAGACCCCGACCATTATGCTGAACGCAGAAGATGGCAAGATGCTGATCGAGGGAAGGTCCAACCCCGAAAATGCACGGGAATTTTTTCAGCCTGTGATCGACTGGCTGGATGAATATATTCAGCATCCTGCTGAGCGGACTGATCTGAGGATTAATCTTGAGCTGTTCAATACAAGCAGCTCAAAATACCTTCTTGAAGTCCTTCGCAGGATCAGGTACCTGGCCGATCATGACCACCTTTTTAACGTTGCCTGGCTGTATGAGGAGGATGACCTGGAGATGCTCGATACTGCTGAGGCATACGAGATGATGACCGGACTCAGGTTCGAAAAGATCAGCTATCCCGAGGGCGGCGAGGCCTGAATATGACAAGATCGTTCATTCATCACTTCCAGCCCTTTCCATTTAACAAACTATTACTAATTTTGCACCGCTGGTATAATTTATAAATCAAATATCAATGGTTGTCTTTAAATTTGGTGGTGCCTCTGTGAAGAGCGCCGAAGCGGTGCGGAATATTGTCAGTATCCTGGAACGGTATCCGGAAGAGATCGTTGTGGTGGTCTCTGCGATGGGAAAGACCACCAATGCGCTCGAACGGATTATTGAACACTTTGTGAACAGGGAGGAGGAGAAACTCAAGGGTGGATACGGTGAGCTGAAGAAGTACCACATGGAGATACTCGGAGGACTGTTCCCCGATAAGGGAAACAAAGCGTATGTTGATATCGGGGATGTTTTTGAGGAGCTGGCCGACCGCCTGGCGCAGGAGCCGACCATGAACTATGATTTTGATTACGACCAAATCATCGGCTATGGGGAGATGCTGAGTACGAAGATCATCGTTCACTACCTGAACAGTGCCGGACTGAAGGCAAAGTGGGTCGATGTGCGGAAGTCGCTCAAGACTGACAATAACTTCAGGGAGGGACACATCGACTGGAATGTGTCGACGGAACTGGTTAATAAGAATTATGCCTTTAACGGGGAAAAATATTTGGTGACACAGGGTTTTCTTGCATCGAACAAGAACAACCAGACCGTCTCCCTGGGCCGGGAGGGATCTGACTATACTGCAGCCATTATCGCCCATATGCTGCGGGCAGAGTCAGTGACTATCTGGAAGGATGTGCCGGGTGTGCTGAATGCGGACCCCAAGTATTTCGATGATACCATCCTGCTGGAGAAGCTCTCCTACCTGGATGCCATTGAACTGGCTTACTACGGTACCAGTGTCATTCACCCGAAAACCATTAAACCGCTGCAGAACAAGAATATCAACCTCTATGTGAAGTCGTTTGTCGACCCGGACGCCCCCGGTACCCTGGTGGGCAACCTGGCGTATGAGAAGCTGGTTCCTTCGTTTATTTTTAAGATGGACCAGGTGCTGATCAGGATTTCGCCGCATGACTTCTCTTTTATAGCGGAGGACAACCTGGAGATTATCTATGGGATTCTGTACAAGCACGGACTGAAGATCAACCTGCAACAGACATCTGCAGTAAGCTTCCAGGTGATCGTGAACAACGACAAACGGAAGGTACGCCTGGTGGTGGATGCGCTGGAAGAGCATTTTAAGGTCTCCTATGAGACCGGGCTGGAGCTGGTGACCATCCGCTATTTTGACAATGAAACCATCGAACGGGTGATGATCAACAAGACCCTGCTCCTTGAACAGCGTGGAGTACAGAACATCCAGCTGGTGGTGCGCGACCTGGGAAGCTGAGCAGGCCCGTTAATCCTCCTTTATCCTGCAAACAAATCCTGTTTTACCTGAATCCTTGCTGTCTGTCAGGCAGTAAAGATGGGAAGTTCCGGTTAGTAATGGCGTTCCGTGATTAGCGTTTTAGATGTCTGTCAGGCAATAATGATGGGAAGTTCCGGTTAGTAATGGCGTTCCGTGAATAGCGTTTTAGATGTCTGTCGGGTATCAATGATGGGAAGTTCCGGTGGTGCGGTTGCCTGTGGCCGGTTTGTACGGTTGCGTACACCTGGCTGACCGTTTGCGGACCGGTTTGCAAAAGGGCGGTGGAGGGGTGTTTTTATTAAAATCCACATTATCAAAAAGATAAAAC